>NZ_DFRA01000021.1:97706-97858 GCF_002378465.1 Empedobacter sp. UBA3475
TGTTTGCGACAAATAACCTTTATCCCCAAGTAGCACACAATCTGATAGTTGAGATTTTATATCTTTCAAAAAATGAATATCATGAACAGATGCGGGACTAATATCAATACTCTGGAAAACGCCAGTTAGAGAACAAACAGCATGAAGTTTAT
>NZ_DFRA01000063.1:0-46670 GCF_002378465.1 Empedobacter sp. UBA3475
AGGATATGACGTACCCACATATAGAAATGGGTTGACAATGGATAGACGCTACCCTGGTACACATTTATCAGGAAGTAATCCATTATACACTATTCTTGCTACAGCAAATGAAGTAATTGAATATATTCCTGAACAACAAATTATTGTTTCTAAAGGAGTTTTAGTTCAAAATCCATAGGATTGAGAAACATTTGTAAAACTAAAATCCGTTCGACTATCGAACGGATTTTTTTATATTTTGATTACTAACTTTCTATTTTTATTGTTTTCAACAATTCTGGTAAAACGGTATTCGTAAATTCTTCTTGGGCTTCGATTAACAAAGGTTTATAATCGTGATAACGATTAGAAAAATGACCTAAAATTAATTTCTTTACATTGGCTTGTTTCGCAATCATTCCAGCTTCTTTTGCAGTTGTATGCCCTGTGTAAACCGCTAAATCTTTCAATTCGTGTAAAAATGTTGATTCGTGATATAACAAATCGACATCTTTTATAATTGGAACAATATCTGGTTTATATTTTGTGTCCGAACAAAACGCGTAACTCAAGGACTTTTGAGCATCAAATGTTAAATAATCATTCGGAATTATTTTTCCAGATTCTAACGTAAAATCTTTTCCATTTTTCAAATTTTGATAATCGCAGATTTCAATTTCTGGAAATTCCTCGATCGTATCCATATTCA
The DNA here is from genome assembly GCF_002378465.1 of Empedobacter sp. UBA3475. Taxonomy (NCBI): domain Bacteria; kingdom Pseudomonadati; phylum Bacteroidota; class Flavobacteriia; order Flavobacteriales; family Weeksellaceae; genus Empedobacter; species Empedobacter sp. UBA3475. Next base: position 689 of record NZ_DFRA01000063.1, read on the forward strand.
ATTTTCGAGGTTTTGGCTTTTCTCGAAAAAGATAACCATTTGTATAAACTCGGTGATTTAGCGGAATAGAATAAACTTCAACTTTATCATCTTCAAAAACTAAAACAGATTCTTTTGTATGCAATTCGTTGAAAATAATCTCGAATGAGTTATTAGATTCTGTTAAACGTAATTGTGTTGTAATAAATTCCTCAATTCCTTTCGGACCATGGATATGCAAAGGCATATCGCGACCAAGCAATTGAAGTGTAGAAATTAATCCAATCAATCCAAAAACATGATCGCCGTGCAAATGCGATATAAAAATGTGATTTATTCGGTTGAATTTTGCCTTCGCTTTTCGCAATTGTACTTGTGTTCCTTCTCCGCAATCAATCAAAAAATAGCGTTCTGCGATGTTTAATAATTGAGCGGTCGGATGCGTAAAAGCTGTTGGTAATGCTGAATTAAATCCTAATATTGTTAGTTGTAAACTCAATTTACGTTTAGATTAGTTAAAAAATCGTTTAATTTTTCGACAGCTTTTCCTCGGTGGCTAATTGCATTTTTTTCTTCAGGAGACATTTGTGCAAAAGATTTTGAAAAACCATCAGGAATAAAAATCGGATCGTAGCCAAAACCATTGTCACCCATAATTTCAGTTGCAATAGTTCCATTCACTCGTCCTTCGAAAAAATATTCCTTTCCATCCAAAATTAAACAGAAAATAGAAATAAAATACGCTTTTCGATTTGTTTTTCCTTCCAATTCTTTCAACGCTTTTGCAATATTATCTTCGTCTTTTCCTGTGCCAGCATATCGAGCAGAATATACACCAGGTGCTCCATTTAACGCTTCTATCACTAATCCAGAATCATCTGCAAAGATATTTTTCCCAGTTTTATCGAAAATAGTTTTCGCTTTTAATTGCGCATTTTCTTCGAAAGTTGTACCAGTTTCTTCAATTTCATCAAAGAAATTAATATCAGTCAATGATTTCATCGATAGGTAAGAAGGTAACATTTTTGTAACTTCTTTTACTTTATTGTTGTTATGTGTGGCAAAAATTAATTCCATTTATATTGTTTTTTGTTCTGTTTTTTTGATTAATAAATAGACAGATAAAATTCCGATAAGTGTCATTCCTCCAATTAATAAATAATCTCTTTGCGCAAAAACTTCGCCTTCCATATCGCCCTGCATTAGCATTAACGAGTACGAAAGAGTGTTGTTTAGGAAATGTAATAACATAGGTAAAAACAACGATTTTGTGCGATAATAAACTATTCCAAAAATGATTCCTAAAAGTCCAGCGCCTATAAATTGCCAAGGATTCATATGTGCACATCCAAAAATAAATCCATTGATTAAGATTGCAGTTGTAGGATTTACATTGAAATTTAGCATTCCTTTCAAGATTATTCCTCTGAAAATAATTTCTTCGAAAATTGGAGCCAAAATACAAATCATAATAAATCCAGCGATTTTGTAATCTAACATCATTTCAAAAGAAGCTTGAAAGATTTTATAGATTTCTTCTAAAGGTCCAGTTGTTGGAATTAAACTTGTTGCAACCTCGGCTAAAGGCAAAAGAAATAACCAACAAGCTATTGATAATATGAGCTGAATTGGAGTAAAAGAATGTTTGATATCTTTTAAAATTGATGCAAATTTAGTTTGTGTCAACATCAATAAAATAACAATTGCGCAAACCGTTCCTGTTAAAAATCCTAACGGTAAAAGTAAGTGATTAAGCGGTTTGTAAAAAAGTGCTGGAGCAGAAACAAGTCCGCCAGCAAACTGCATTATAATCACTGCAATTGCGCTATACAAAAGAGCTTTTCCAATACCAAAACTTAGTTTATTTTCTTGCTTAGGAACAAATTCTTCAAATGGAGAGGTGTTATTCATGATGATAAGGTTTACCCTGCAATATACTAAATCCTCGGTAAATTTGCTCAGTCAAAAATAGACGAACCATTTGATGCGTAAATGTCATATTGGATAAAGACATTTTTTTATTTCCACGATTGTAAACAGATTCGTCAAAACCATAAGGACCACCAATCACAAAGACAAGATTTTTGACAGATTGATTCATGTAATTCTGAATATCATCTGCAAATTGCTTCGAAGTAGGTTGTTTTCCTTTTTCATCCAAAATAATAACAAAATCTGTATTGATGATTTTATTCAAAATTTGCTCAGCTTCTTTTTGTTTTTGTTGAATTTCGGACAAATTTTTACGATTTTTGATGTCAGGAATTTCAATTCTTTGATAATTAATGTGCGAAGGCAATCGATTTTCATACTTTTGTAATAGCATTTCGATGGCTTTTTCGTCTGTTTTACCGATACAAATGGTCGTAATATTCATTCAAAATTATTTATTGAGACAAAAATATGCGCATTCTACAAGATTTTAAAACATATACAGGAATAAATTATTTTCGAGATTGGTCGAAAACAAAATTGATGAACAAAAATACGGGCATCACGGTATATGATTTCTTGAAAGTTTTTTGGATTCGCGTCATGAAAGGTAATTTTCCGTTGCGTTCGGCGGCAGTTTCGTGGATTTTATTTTTTAGTATGTTTCCATTTTTGCTTTTTTTGTTTAGTATTTTACCGCATTTGGTTTATTACCAAGAAATAAAAAACTTGCTATTTACACAACTTCTTCCTCAACTTTTACCTAAACATGTGAGCAATGAAGTGATTTCGTATATTGATAAAACGACGGCTGTACAAGGAAAACGTAAAGTGAATTATTTCTTGATTTTGATTACAATTTTTATGTCATCCAACGGAATACAAGGGATTATAAATGGATTTAATGTTTCGTATCAAGATGTTTATGTAAAGCGAAAAAACTCAAAATCGAGAATGATTTCGATAATTTTAACCTTGTTTTTTACAGTTTTTATTGTGTTACAAGTGTTTTTATCTTATTCGACATCAATTATTTGGAAATACTTAACCAACGTTTCATTTTTAAGTAAACTTGGACAATTTTCGTATTTAATCAACTATTTTTCGGTATTTATTTTTTATTTTGTTTCGATGTGTATGTTGTATTATTTCGGACCAAATCACAAAAAATCGCGTAGTACAGTTATTCCAGGGGCATTGTTAACTTCTGTTTTGTTCTTGTTAACTGTGATTGGTTTTAATTCGTATTTAAGTTATTTTACAAATATTGATTTGTTTTATGGATCGCTTGGATTAGTGATGATTATGATGATTTTTGTTTACATCAATGTTATTTTGATGTTAGTTGGTTATGAATTGAATATGTCAATTAATTACACCAAAAATTACGAATACGTTAATCATATTGACAATAATCGATTCATTAATTTGGATAAATTTTAAGGTTCATTTAAAAGATGCCCGCAGGTTTTGCAATAAATAGCACCATCTAGGTGGTAATCATCGCCACAATTGCGACATCTTTGCGTGTTTGTAGGAATATCTTCCTTATGTTTAGCCGCTTTATTCATTTCCATAGTTACAATACTTGTGGGAACAGCAATTACACCATAACCTATAATCATTACAACAGAAGCTAAGAATTGTCCTAAACCAGTGACAGGTGAAATATCACCATAACCTACTGTTGTTAAAGTAACAATTGCCCAATAAATACTAATTGGTATACTTGTGAAACCAGATTCGGGATGATCGTGTTCAACCATATACATAATCGAGCCAATTACAACAACAATTAATACTACAAATGATAAGAAAACGATGATTTTATCTTTACTTTCTTTCAGTCCTAACACCAACACATTTTTCCCACGAGTAAATCGAGTAAGGTTAAAAATTCTGAAAATACGTAGTAATCTTAAAATACGAATACTTGCTAGGTACTTACTTGTAGGTAAAACTAAACCAAGATAAAATGGTAAAATAGACAATAAATCAATAACTCCATAAAAACTAAAAATATATCGCCAACGATTTTTAACGCAATAGATTCTTAATAAATATTCTATAGTAAACAAAAAGGTTAAAATCCATTCTAAAGATACTAAAACTGTATGGTGTCTTGCGTTAATTGCCGGAATAGACTCCAACATAACTAAGCCAACACTCAATAAAATTAAAAGTAATAAAGAGATGTCAAAAAGTTTTCCATAAGGTGTATCAGCTTCAAAAACTATATCGAATATTTTTTGTTTTAGCTTCTTTTCTTCATCAGCTCCCATTCTTTTTAGATAAGGAAATCTACCTTTAAACATTAGTTTATATTTTTGGAATGAGCTAAATTAGGAAAAAATTTTAGTATGAATATTCTATTGACTGGTGGAAGTGGATTAATTGGTTCAGAATTAACAAAGATTTTAATTAAAAATGGACATCAAGTTCGTATTTTGACAAGAGAAAAAGAGATTGAACATCCTTTTTATCATTGGGAGAAAGATACAATTGATGAAAAAGTTTTTGAAAATTTGGATGGAATTATTCATTTGGCTGGAAGCTTAATTGCGAAAAGATGGACAAATTCTTACAAAAAAGAAATTTTTTCGAGTAGAGTTGATACAGCGAATTTACTTTTTGAGTATGTCAAAAAATTGAATATTGATTTGAAATTTTTTATCTCCGCGTCTGGAACTGCTTATTATGGACAAATTACTTCGAACAAAATTTTCAAAGAATCTGATGAACCGAATATTGATTTTTTAGGTAAAGTTTGTGTCGCATGGGAAAATGCTGCTTATCAGTTCGAAAAAATAGGTGCAAGAGTGGTTTGTCTTAGAACTTCTTTTGTTTTGTCTAAAAACGGCGAAGGTTTCAAATTATTAAAAAAACCTATTCAACTTGGTGTAGGAGCAAATCTAGGTAACGGAAAACAATGGATGCCTTGGATACATATTACAGATTTGATACAAATGTATGCGGAAGCTGTAGATAATGATAAAATAAAAGGAAGTTATAACGCATCTTCACCGCAATATATAAATCATTCGGAATTCAATCATACGCTAGCGAGAAAAATGAATAAACCTTTTTTTATTCCTAATATTCCTGCTTTTGTTATGAAATTAGCATTAGGTGAGATGAGTAGTTTAGTCCTAAATGGATCTAGAATTGACGCAACTAAAATTCAAGAAACAGGTTTCAAATTTCAATATCCTACTTTAGAAAAAGCGTTAGAAGAATTGATAGAAAAGTAACGAAAATTTTATTTAGATTATTCTTTATGTATTGTTGTGTATTGTACTTTTGCAGGAATTACAAATTGAAATGAAATTAAAAATTACTTTACTCTTTTTATTTATTGCATTATATACAAATGCGCAATCGAAAGATTTAAAATTCGGAAAAATTTCGGAGCAAGAAATTAACTTAACTCAAGTTCCTTTCGAGAAAAATGCAGATGCTGTTATTCTTTCGGAAGAAGGAAAAATGGATTTAACTTCGTCTAATTATTATTTGACTGTAAAACGAAGAATCAAAATACTGACTGATAAAGGACTTGATGAAGCAAATATACAACTGAATTATTACAGCAAGAATAGAAATGAATCTATAAGCGGAATTAAGGGAGGTACAATTAATATTGTAAATGGAGTAGAGCAAATGACTCCGATTGATGAAAAAGAGATTTTTGATGTTTCTTTAAATGAATTGTATGCTGCAAAACGTTTTACTTTTCCAAATGTAAAAGTTGGTTCTATTATCGAATATACTTATATCAAAAGTAGCGAACACAATTTTTCTATTGATGCGTGGAATTTTCAACATGATATACCAACGCTTTCGAGCAAGTTTCGATTAAATAATCAGGCTTATGGTACATATTCGATTATTACAATTGGTGATGGTTTGAATACAAAGTATAAAGGTAAATCTAGTTCAACGGAATGGTTATTACATAATATCCAAAGTTATAATCAATTAAAATACGTTTATAATCCTGAAGATCAAAGTGAACGAATTAAAATTCAGGCAGCTAATTATCATACAGATGGAGCAAAGAAAACTACGATGAGCGCGTAGATAGATTTGATTCAAGATATAAATGCACAATATGATTTGTATCGAAATCCTTCTGCAATCAGAGATGTTGCGCAAAATATTCCGAATGGAAAAGATGAGGTAGAAACTTTGAAAAATGTGATTGAATATATTGATTCAAATGTAAAATGGAATAGATTTTATGGAATTATTCCAACGCGTTCGAACAAAACTTTATTGAAAGAAAAGTCTGGTTCTACGGCAGATATGAATCTTTTATTGAATGAAATTTTAACAGCTAAAGGTTTCGAAACTTCGATGGTTATGTTTAGTAGTCGTCATCATGGACAAATTTTGTTTTCTTATCCAATTGTCAATCAATTCAATTCTGTTTTAACAGTTGTGAAATTAAATAATGGTGCTTCAAATATTATCTTAGATGCTTCAAAATTAAATAAAGAACAAATCGAATTTGGACCTTTAGATGTGTTTAATTATCATGGAATTGTCATCAAAAAAGGTGAAGCTTCGTTTGTAAAGTTGAATCAAAAATTGTCTTATTACGAATCATCATTAAAGTATGATTTTATGAGTAATGGAAATTTAATTCTTTATCGTAAAGACAAATTCAATGATTATTTTTATGATGATGCTGCAGACGAAGAAAATGTTTTGAATAGATATTTGACTGAATCTTTAGATGTGCGTTTAGACGAAGAAATTAATGATAAAACGGTTTTTGATACTGATTCTTACGTTAAAAATTATAAAGCAAAAGCTGTAATTCCGAATGCTCCATTTTATACATTTATAAATCCTTTGCGCGAATTTCTAAAACAATATACTTTTGAAGATAAAAATCGTCAGCGCAAAATAGAATTTAATTATCCTTATTTGTTTAATATTCAGGTGAAATCTAAAATTCCAGATGGTTACGAAGTGATAATTGATGAAAAATACAAAGCACATCACAAAACTGAGCTTGGTTTAGAGTATTATCAGGAAGCAAAAGTGAAAGATGGACAATTGATACTAGCAATTCAATTTTTATTGCCAGAAGGTGTTTATGAAGCGGATAAATACAATGAATTGAAACAATTTTTTGAGAAAATAAAAACAGAATCTCTGAAAGAAGTTTTAATGAAAAAGAAATAAATAAAATCCCGCACTGAATTTTTCAGTGCGGAATTTTATTTATTATTCAATCACCATCAAATTACAACCTCGCACATCCGAATGATCGAAACGTCCTAAGATTTCAAATTGATTGTGAGTTATTTTTTTACCTAAATCATCAGTTGCAATAAAACTAATCGAATTGTAATTTGCCAAATCAATCACATTCACGCCACCTGTTTTTCCCTCTTCAACATATTGGAAAGGATCTTCGGTTTCTCTGATCAAAATTCGCATCCAATTTGGCGATTTAAACGTCAAATCTCCTCGAGAATAACCTTGCGAAAGCAATTCCGTCATTCCATATTCCGAATGAATTTCATTTGTTCCGAAACCATTTTTCAAAATTGAATGCAATTCTTCGCGCGTAATTTCTTTCTTGCGACCTTTCATTCCGCCAGTTTCCATCACAATTGTGTGCTGCAAATTCATTTTATAATTTTCGACAAAATCTAATAAAGCAAATGAAACACCAATCAAAATTGCTTTCTTGCCCGTTTTTTCGTGCGCAATAAGATTTTCGTACAATTCATCGTGATTATACAAATAGAAACCACTTTTATCGCTACCAGATTTCTCAATCCAATACTCCACCATATCAATCAAAGACGAACCTGTACGCTCCAAATACGAAGGCAAAAGCGCGAAAATAGTATAATCGGGAAGTGGACCATAAAATTGTTCGAAACATTTTTCTAAACTGTAATGATACAATGCCAAATCCGTTACCAAATGTTTACTTGTCGCCATTCCAGTTGTTCCCGAACTTGTAAAAACCTTTTCCACTTCACGATTTCCCGAAATCAATTTAAATTTCTTAAAAAACTGAATCGGTAAAAAAGGAATTTCGTTGGTGTGTTTTACAGTAGAATAATCAACGTTCAAGAAATTTAAGAAGTTTTTGTACACCTCATTTTCTTGCGCTTGATAACGGAAAACTTCCAATGCAACGTTTTGGAAATCTTCTTCGGATTGAATAGAAAAAATTTGCTTTGAATCAAACATTTTGCAAAATTACAAAATAGAGTAGAAGTGAGCGAAGTAATTATATTATTTTATAAATAAAACCGTCAATTCGAGTGAAATTCGTTTAGAATTTTGTGTCGAGAATAAGGTTTTAGAAGATAAAATTCATCTTAATTCTCGATACAATTTTTAGAAATATATTTCTAAAAATCACTCGAATTGACGAATTTTAATTCAAGACAAGTTATTATTTAAAATATTCATCAAAATGATGTTTGAATAAAGTTGACATCGTTTCAGATTCTAAACCATATAAAGTAATTTCAAATTCAAATACGTCATCAGAAATTTCAATTCCAGAAATAGAACTTCCCCAACTTTTTAATTCTTCTTTAAAATCATTATAATAAATTCTAAGATTTGGAATAATCGCTGTGTCTATCAATCTTTCTTTTTCAGAATCATAATTTATATGGATGTTATTTGCTAAACAATAATTTTTGAATAATAAATAAGGAGATTCAATATCTATAAAATTTATTTTGCCATAAACAACTCCCATCGGAACATCTGCAAATTCAAATTCTGTAGTTCCAATAATTTGTTCTTCAAGCTTTATTGTAAATGTAGTAGCCATGCAATAAATTTCTTTAAACTTACAAAAATCTACTGATTTTTTAGCTTAACAATTGTTGCATTGGCTTTGTAAAGATGATCGCCAAGAATTTCGTAATTCTGAATTAGATCTTTGTAGAAAAGCGCACTTGTAGTCAAAAGTTTCTCTTTTTCGATCGTCTTCATTAAATTTGCTTCGGCTTCTTTGTAAATTGTATTAATCGTTTTTTCGATAAACTCCGCTTGTTTGATAGAAACTTCTTCTTGTGTTTCGTTCAAATTTTGATTTAGAATACGCGTTGTTTGATCCAAATTATTTTGAAATTCGACCAAATACGTTCTCATTTTTGGTGTAAAATAACTATTTGTCATTCTACGACGACGATGAATAGAAGAAATCTTAATCGCAATATCGCCCACACTTTCCAGATGATGACAAAGTGTAATTAGTTGATGAATCGCAATTGTATTTTCGTTTGGTAAATCTAAATCAGCAATTTCATTCAAAAATTCATTGACTTCTCTCTCCAATTGATCACCTTCTTTTTCCAGTTCCAAAATTCGTTCACGAAAAACCAAAATCTTTTCTTCATCACTTTCAGTAATCATTCGCCCAAGCGTATAAATCGTTTGTTTCGTTGTAGAAGCGAGTTTCAGAAGTTTTTTGTTGGCTTCATTTTTATATAGGTCAGAATTTGTTCCGAATGGAATTGCATAAAATTCTAATTTATTGTCTGCTGATTTTACAGAGAAATATTTTTTCTGACAATAGAAAGCTATTTTATTGATAAAAGGCGTAAACAAAATGACCCCGACGAAATTACTAATAGTATCAAAAGTAATCAGTTGAACAGTGATATTTGATGAAATTGTTGTTCCAATAAATTTTAAAACAAAATTTGCAATCAACATAAAAATCAACGCAATTACAATATTGAAAAATGTATGAAATGCTGCGACAACTTTCGTGTATTTATCTCCAATTGCGGCAACTAAATGCGCTGTAAAAGTTGTTCCTATATTTGCTCCCAAAACAATCATTGCAGCTAATTCGATAGGTAAACCTTTGCTCGCTAATAAAATTGCAATCGTAATTGATGCTGATGAAAAGTGGACTAAAACCGTTAGTAATATTCCAAATAGAATAAATAACAAATTAGTCAAAAAACCATAATGCGATAATTGCTGAAAGAATTCTTGTAACTTCTGATGACTTTCGATAGAAGGTAAAAAAGTTTTCAGGAAATAAAGCGAAAGAAAAAGTAAGGAAAGCGAAAATAAAATTCCACCTACTTTTCTTTGGTTACGTTTTTTCGATAAATAAAATGGAAAAGCCACCAGTATAAGAGGCAATGCAATTTGTACCAAATCGAATTTCATTCCGAAATAGACCAACCACAATGTAAGCGTAGTTCCGATATTTGCGCCTAATATTAAGCCAAATGCTTTTCGCAAATTAATCAATCCAGCATTTACAAATCCCAATATAAACACACTCGCAGCCGAGGAAGATTGTATAGCTGTTGTAAAAAAAGTACCTGTAACAATTGTCGATAAATTGTTTTTGGTTAATTTGTTTAGAGTGCGTTTAAAATTCGATCCAGATAACGCTTGTAAATTTTCGCTTAATAGTTTTATCGCAAAAATGAACAAAGCAATTGCTCCGAAAAGTTGCAAAATTTGTATGATAAGATGCATTAATGATTAATTGACTACAAAAATAGGGACTCTAATGTAAATAGAATATTATCTTTTTTACTTTTATTGAAAAAAAGTTTAATCTTTTTTTGAATTCTAAAATTCTGATTTTCAAAATTGAAGTAAATTTTTAGAAAAAACTTCTACTTTTTTTTGAAAAAACATTTGCGAGATTCGAAAAACTGCCCTAATATTGCACCACGAAAAAGGAACAATACTTCTTTCGAGAAATGAATATCCTGTTTTCAATTTGAAATATACAAATAATAATATTTTTGCCGATGTAGCTCAGCTGGCTAGAGCAGCTGATTTGTAATCAGCAGGTCGTGGGTTCGAGTCCCTCTATCGGCTCAGCAAAAATATAGGTCGGGGAGATACTCAAGCGGCCAACGAGGACGGACTGTAAATCCGTTGGGTAACCTTCGCAGGTTCGAATCCTGCTCTCCCCACTAAAAAGCCGATGTAGCTCAGCTGGCTAGAGCAGCTGATTTGTAATCAGCAGGTCGTGGGTTCGAGTCCCTCTATCGGCTCCAAAAAAGTTTATATTTTACTTTTAAAACAAAAATAAAAAATCGCCGATGTAGCTCAGCTGGCTAGAGCAGCTGATTTGTAATCAGCAGGTCGTGGGTTCGAGTCCCTCTATCGGCTCTTCTTTTTTGAAGAATACTTTATTATTAGGCGGGGAGATACTCAAGCGGCCAACGAGGACGGACTGTAAATCCGTTGGGTAACCTTCGCAGGTTCGAATCCTGCTCTCCCCACAATCCATTTTAAATATTTGGAAAAGCAAATCATCAAATCTTTTGATGATTTTTTTATTAATGTGAGCATCAAAAAAAAAGCCCTTTTTAAAGGACTTTTTACTTGATGATGTTCTTAATAATCTCTATTGAATATACATTCGAAATTTTTTCTATAAAACTATTAAAATCTAATGTAGAATGATCGTCGGCATCGTCTGATATTGTTCTGATGATGATAAAAGGAATATCAAATTCATAACAAACTTGTGCTACAGCAGCGCCTTCCATTTCGACACAAAGCATTTCGGGTAAGTTTTGTTGTAATTTTTCTTTCTGAGAATTTGTCGAGAAAAATAAATCTCCAGAACCAATTAAGCCAACATGTAGTTGAGGTTGATGAATATTAAATTTATCCAAATCTTTTTCAGAAATCACATTATGCAAATGTTGTTCTTCTAAAATTTCTAAAATAGCTGTTGTCGCAACTTCTAATTGAGAAGAATCAGCCTCAAAATAAGCCTTTCCTAACATTGGGATTTCATATGCAGGAAAAAGAGGTTGTGCATTCATATCATGTTGAATCAAACTTTGTCCTAACACAATATCTCCAATTTTTACATCAGCATGAATTCCACCTGCAACACCTGTAAAAATCAATTCAGAAACTTTGAATTCAAGGATTAAAGTTGTAACTGTAGCAGAGGCAGCAACTTTACCAACACGAGAATAAACGACCACAACTTTTTGATTGTTTAATTCTCCAGTAAAATAACTTCTTCGACCAATTTTATGTTCTTGCTTGTTTGTTAATAAATTGACTACACCGTTTATTTCTTGCGGTATAGCACCCATTATTCCTATTATTCTTTCGCTCATCTTTTCAATTTGAAAGCGAAGTTACCAATTTATTTTCTGTATTTGTAAACCGAACAATAAATCTCATAAATTAAGATAAATGGCAAACAAATGATAATCAAACATGTATTTAGAAGATTTTTTATCATGTTACAAAAGTAGAGTTTTTTCAGAATATGTTAAAAATCAATTGTGAATTAGTCTTGGCTTGTTGTACTTTTGTAGCATAAAAGTTTGAAATGAAAAAATTATCTATAGCGATTATATGCTGTGCATCAGTAATGCTGATGAATTGTACGAATAAAACAGAAGAAAAACCAGTAGAACAACCTGCTAAAACTGCTGTTACAGTGGAAGAGCCAACGGAAATTGTAGAAGGTGTGATTAGAAAATCAGGAGTTGAGTGGACGGCTTATAAAACGACAGAAAAAGTGGCTGTTTCAGGACGTTTTGATGTTGTTTTGGTGAAAGATGCAAAAGAAGATGGAAAAACGCCTCAAGAAGTTTTAGAAGGTGCAAATATTATTGCGACAGTTGCTACATTAAATTCAGATCAAATTGATCGTGATCAAAAATTGAAAGATATTTTGTTCGGAAATATGATCAATACAAGCGAAATCAAAGGTCAATTACATTTCAGAGATGGTAAAACTTTCTTGAATTTAACGTTGAATAATGCTTCTAAAGAATATGAAGTAAAATCGACGTTTGAGAACAATGTTTTTACAATTGAAACGGATGTTGATTTGATGGATTTTAACACAGGAAAAGCGATGGAAGCTCTTAATCAGGCTTGTTTCGAATTACACAAAGGTGCAGATGGCGTTTCTAAAACATGGAGCGAAGTACACATCAAAGGTCAAGTAGAATTTAGTGATAGTTTCGGTAAATAATTCAAAAAATAAATAATTAATTTTAAGGCTACAATTTTTTGTAGTCTTAATTTTTATAAATAAATCAGTAAAAAATGAATTGGGTAATTTTACTAATCGCAGGATTGTGCGAAGTCGGTTTCGCATCATGTCTTGGAAAAGCAAAAGAAGCAACCGGAAATGATACGTATTTATGGTATGGTGGTTTTTTATTTTTCTTAACGGTGAGCATGGTTTTGTTGGTAAAAGCAACGCAAACATTACCAATCGGAACGGCTTATGCAGTTTGGACGGGAATTGGAGCGGTCGGAACAGTTTTGGTCGGAATTTTTATTTTTAAAGAACCTGCAAGTTTTTGGCGTGTATTCTTTTTAACGACTTTAATCTGCTCAATCATTGGATTAAAATTTGTTTCAAATTAACTAAAAATTGTGTTGATTTATGGAGAATTTTAATGTTTTTGATCAAGAGGAATTTATTCAACAAACTGTCGAGAATAAACGTTTGAAAAAAGATTTGATTCAAACGATTTTTATTCAGCATGGTTATTTAATTATTTCTCAAAATGACCAAGAAATTAAACTTAAACAACACGATGTTTTCTTCCCAGAACCTAACAAATCCTATCAAATAATTTCAAAATCATCTGATTTAGAATTATTGAGTTTAGTCTTAACCAAAAAGATTTTAGATACGTCGATTATCGATTTGAGTGGTTATGAATACAACCAATTTTTTGGTGAAGGTAGAATCAATAATTATCATTTCAATGAAATAGAATTTTCTGCTTTAATCGAACTTTTATTGCAATTGAAGTTGCGTTTGCAAGAGAAATTGACCAAATTCGTACGCTATTTACAGTTCAATTTATTTTATGCGATTGTTTACACAACGTTTAGCGAACTTTCGAAACAACAAACAATTATTGTAAGAAAAGGAACGCGAAAAGATGATATTGTAAAGCGTTTTTTGAATGATTTAAATAAGAGTTATACAGAAAACAGAGATGCAAAATATTATGCAGATAAATTGAATATTACAGTACGATATTTAACTGAATGTTGCAAATCAATAACAGGTAGAACGACAAAAGAATTAATCAGTTCTGTTGTGATTCGTGAATCGAAAGTATTGTTGAGTGAAACAACTAAAACAATCTCTGAAATTTCGAATGAGTTAAACTTTTCTGACCAATATTCATTCGGAAATTTTTTCAAAAAACATCTAAAAATTAGTCCAACTCAATTTAGAAAAAGTTTACAATAACTTCCGTTTTGGACATCTTTAGGCTACTTTTCAAACTTTTTTTTATCTCGATTTTTATCATCTTTGTTACTATCAAAAGGGTCACTATAATTTTATAGTAAAACAGAGGTGTTTTTTGATGGCGAAAGCTAACAAAAGTGAGTAGAGTATTACTAAAAGTTTATATCACCTCTGTTTTTTCTAAAATAATGTTTTTAAAATTAATAGTTCCGAAAAAGTTTAAAATAGTTCTAAGTTTACTGATATTTGAAAAGAAGTAATCCAAAAACCTAAAATGATTATTTTGACCATTTGACAAAAAACAAAAAGAGAACCTAAAAAATTAAGTTCTCTTTTTCTATATTTTATAGATATTTAAGTGGAAAATCACCTTTTATTGAAAGGTGATTTTTTTATGCTTTAAATAATTCATTCAAGTTTACTCCACCGAAGTTTCCTGAACTCATCATCAAAAATACTTTATCTTTTTTATCTAAACTTTCGATATAATCTTGCAATTGTTCACCATTTGTAAATACCAAAATAGAATCATCTCCAAAGGCTTTTTTGATATCTTCTGGAGAAATCATTTCCATACGTTTTATTTCTAATGCTTCTGGGCTATACATTACAATTTTGATATCAGTTTTGTCTAAAGCACCTTTGTATTGCACCAAAAACTCAGGATTCAAAGACGAATAGGTGTGGATTTCTAAACATCCTACAACTGTTTTATCTGTATATTGTTCTTTTACTGCATTCGTAACTGAAGTTACTTTACTTGGCGCATGGGCAAAATCTTTATACGCAACAAAATCAGAAGTACGATTAATTAATTCCAAACGTTTAGATGCTCCTTTGAATGATTGAATTGCTTCGTTGAAATCATCATCCATTACACCTAATTGTTTACAAATTGCACGAGCACCTTCTAAATTCATCAAGTTATGATTACCAAAGACTTCTAACGGAATTGGTCCATCTTCTGTTTCGATAAAAGTGATTCCATTTTCGATAAAATGTTCTGGTAAATGATAAGGGAATTTCTTGATTGCTTTCTCCGTTTCTTCTACCACTTTAACAACTTCTTCGTCTGTTTCGTTGTAAATTAAAGCACCTCCATTCACGATAGATTCTACGAATTTTGAGAATTGAGAAGTGTAATCTGCAAACGTTGGAAAAACATTGATATGATCCCAAGCAATACCTGAAATCAACGCAATATTTGGTTGATACAACAAGAATTTTGAACGACGATCTAAGGCAGATGATAAATATTCATCACCTTCCATAATCATAAATTCGTTGTCTTCTGTCAATTTTACCATCACATCAAAACCATCCAATTGCGCACCAACCATATAATCAACATCGATATTATGATAATGCAAAACGTGAAGAATCATTGATGTAATTGTCGTTTTTCCATGCGAACCACCAATTACAACACGCGTTTTATCTTTTGATTGTTCGTACAAATATTCTGGATATGAATAGATTTTTAAACCTAATTCTTGAGCACGTAACATTTCAGGATTATCAGCGTGAGCATGCATTCCCAAAATCACAGCATCTAAATCTGTTGTAATTTTTTCTGGAAACCAACCCATTTCTTCTGGTAAAATTCTACGTTGGTCCAAACGTGTTTTCGAAGGTTCGAAAATTGCGTCGTCAGAACCTGTTACTTGATATCCTTTTTCGTGCAAAGCAATCGCCAAATTGTGCATTGCACTTCCACCAATTGCAATAAAATGAACTTTTTTCATTTTGTATGTTGTATTCTTTTAGTCTTTTTTATTTTCTTCGTCGTAGCCCATTTCTTCGAAATCATCAAACTCTTCGTCGTCTTCATTCAAATAATCATCCAATGATTTTTCACTATTTTCAGCAAGAATTTCGTCCATTGGTCGAACTTTATTAAATTCTGGTGCTTGCTCAATTGCATTCATAATTTTTTTCATGATTGCATCACTCGAATCATTTTCATAATCGATTTCCAAAGGCTCTTTGAATGTCATTGTCGCATTAATTCCACGTTTTTTAATACGCAAACCTTTTTTATCAAAAGCTCTACGAAAACCATCAATTACAACTGGAATTACAATTGGTTTATTTTTCTTGATTAAATGTGCAGTTCCACGACGACCAGGTGCAAACGCAGTTGTAGTCCCTTGCGGAAATGTTACTACCCAACCACTTTGCAACGCAATATCAATATTGTTAATTTCGCTTAAATCTACTTTTCTATTTACATTTTCTCCTTTTGCACGCCACGTTCTTTTTACGGTAACCGCTCCTGTGTAGGCGAATAATTTCGTCAAAAGATTATCTTTCATTGTTTCTTCAGCGGCAACGTAATAAAAGTCAATCTTAGGATTAAGTAAATAAATTGGATTTTTGATGGTATCAATAAAACCATTTTTTACACTACAAAATACATGATACATCGCGAAAACATCAGCAAAATAAGTTTGATGATTCGAAACGAATAATACATTTTGAGCTGGCAAATGAACCAAGTTTTTTGTACCGCTAACTTTTAATTTATTAAAACCATTGTAACGGTTATAAGTAAATGATCCTAATAAGAAAATTAACGTCCTTTTTAGGAAATATAAATGTCCAAATGAATCGCGAAATGCGTTCTTTTTCTTTGCTTTTTGAGACACGAGTTCTTAATTGTTTAAGTTACAAATTTAATACGATTTTTAGATAATCTTTAAATTCTTCTAAAATCATTGCCGTTGCGCCCCAAAGAAATTCATCATCACCAATGTTATAACCAGGAATTTCGACAACTTGACCAGAAAATTCTCTCTCAAAAACTTCGTAATCAGCATTCAAAAAAGCTTCCAAATTTAATGGAACAACGTATTGTACTTCGCGCTCATCTGGATTGAAATGTGGTTCTCCATGATAAATTCCGATGTAAGGATAAACCAAGAAATTACTTGGCGGAATATACATTTCGCTCAATTGTCTTACAATCTCAATGTTTTCGTACTCTACACCAAGTTCTTCCATAGTTTCGCGAATAGCAGTTTCGTCAAAACTAATATCTTGTTCTTCAAATTGTCCACCTGGCAAAGAAAACTGATGCGAATGCGCTCCTTCGTAAGAAACACGCATGGTTACTGGGAATTCAACTTCTCCATCTTCGTTTTGATACAATAAAATCATCACAGACGCACTTCTAGGATTGGTACGTTTTACATATTCTAAATCAAATTTTTGACGATATGGAGGTGAAAGCTTTTGGTGTGATTCCCAACTTGGCAATTCTTCAACACTTTCAGCTAATAAATATTTTAATTCTTCTAAATCTAAATACAAAATGGATTGATTTTTAGGGTAATAAAAAAGAGTGAAATTTTTCCTCACTCTTTTTCAAAGATAATTATTTTCGTTGAAGAAAATTCAACCTTTTCGGTAAGGTTTATTAATTATTTAACTTTTAAGATTTAGCTTAAATATTTCCCATTGTTTGAATGAAAAATTGAATATTTTTGAAATTTAACATTATAAGTTTTAACTTCGTTAGGTCTAAAAATTATAAAAATGTTTAATAAAAAACTTTTTTACGGAATGATGGTTGGATCGTCAATCCTAACCACTTCTTGTAGCGAAAAGTCAACAAATAGTATGTGGAACGATAAAAATCCTTTTTTTGAAGTGAGCACTTTGCCTTATCAAACTGCTGATTTTTCGAAAATTAAAAACGAAGATTTCAAACCTGCTTTGTTGCAAGGAATGACTGAACAATTAGTCGAAATCAATAAAATTGCGAATAATTCTGAAGCACCAACTTTCGAAAATACATTAGTTGAGATGGAAAAATCGGGTCAATTATTAACACGAGTTAATCATGTTTTTGGATTATTGACTGGAGCAAATACAAACGAAACGTTGCAAGCAGTTGAGGAGGAAATGTCGCCTAAATTTGCGGCTCATAGCGATGCCATTTATTTGAATGATAAATTATTTCAACGTGTAAAAACTTTACATGACAATAAAAAATCATTGAATTTAGATAAAGAGTCATCTCGTTTGTTAGATGTATATTATCAACGATTTGAATTGGCTGGCGCAAATTTATCTGCTGCACAAAAAGATGAATTGAAAAAATTGAATGGAGAAATCGCTTCTTTAGAAACTAAATTCTCCAATCAATTATTAAAAGGAACAAAATCTGGTGGCGTTACTTTTACGAAAGAAGAATTAGCTGGTTTGAGTGATGCTGATTTAGAGGCTTTCAAACAAGCTGATGGTACATATTTAATCAGTTTATTGAATACAACGCAACAACCTGAATTACAAAATATGACCAATGCAGTTTCAAGAAAAAAATTATTTGATGCAGCTTGGATTAGAACAGAGAAAAAAGACGAAAATGATACACGTTATACAATTTTAACTTTGGTTAAAAAACGTGCGGAGAAAGCTAAATTATTAGGTTTTGCAAATTATGCAGAATGGAATTTGCAAGATCAAATGGCGCAAAATCCTACAGCAGCAAAAGGAATTTTAAATCAAATGATTCCGGCAGCAACTGCAATGGCACAAAAAGATGCAAAAGAATTTGAAGCCTTAGCGAAGAAAGAAAATCCAGCAAATACATTAACAGCTGCGGATTGGAACTATTATGCGGAGAAAGTTCGTAAAGAGAAATATGATATCGACGAAAATGAAATGAAACCTTATTTCGTTTTAGATTCAGTTGTAGAGAATGGAATTTTCTTTATGGCGAAAGAATTGTACGGAATTTCATTCAAAAAACGTACAGATATACCAACTTGGCATGAAGATGTAAAAGTGTACGAATTGTTTAATGAAGATGGTTCGCAATTGGGATTATTTTATACAGATTATTTCAAAAGAGATTCTAAACAAGGGGGAGCTTGGATGAGTAATATCGTGGAGCAATCGCACTTATTTGGCACAAAACCTGTTATTTATAATGTCGGAAACTACACAAAACCTGCAAATGGTCAACCTGCATTGATTTCGTATGATGATGTGGTAACAACTTTCCACGAATTTGGACATGCATTGCACGGTTTCTTTGCGAATCAAAAATATCCAACTTTATCTGGAACAAATGTTTCAAGAGATTTTGTAGAGTTTCCATCTCAATTTCACGAGCATTATGTAACGGAGCCATCTATCCTAAAAAATTATGCAAAGCATTATCAAACAGGAGCTGCGATTCCTGATGTGTTGGTAGAAAAAATGAAAAAAGCATCTAACTTTAACAAAGGTTATACGTTAACAGAATTACTTTCTGCTGCGGCTTTAGATTTATCTTGGCACACTGTTTCTGTCGATAAAACAATCACAAGCGTAGACGATTTTGAGAAACAAGCCTTAATTGATAATAAAACAAATTTACCACAAGTTCCGCCTCGTTACCGTTCTTCTTATTTTAGCCATATTTTTGGTGGAGGATATGCAGCGGGATATTTTGCATATATCTGGGCAGAAATGTTAGACCATGATGCCTACGAATGGACAATAGAAAATGGAGGAATGTCACGTAAAAATGGTCAAATTTTGAGAGATAAAGTATTTTCTCAAGGGAATTCGGATGATTTGAATGTGATTTACAAAAATTTTAGAGGTAAAAATCCTTCAATTGAACCAATGTTGAAATACCACGGATTGAAATAATTATTCTAAAATATTAACAACTTAAAAATCCAAGACATAGTTCTTGGATTTTTTTCGTTTTATGAATAAATTTGCAACTATTAAAACAAGTATAAATGGGAAGAGCATTTGAATTTAGAAAAGGACGTAAATTAAAACGTTGGGCAGCAATGTCTAAAGCGTTTACTAAAATTGGGAAGGATATCGTAATGGCAGTAAAAGCAGGAGGACCTGATCCGCATTCAAATTCTCATCTTCGCGCGGTAATTCAGAATGCGAAGGCTGTAAATATGCCTAAAGATAATATCGAACGCGCAATCAAAAAAGCATCTGATAAAAATACAGAAAACTATAAGGAAGTTATTTTTGAAGGTTATGGACCTCACGGAATTGCCGTTTTAGTTGAAACTTCTACAAATAACAACAATCGTACAGTAGCTAACGTTCGTTCTTATTTCAGTAAATGTAATGGACAATTAGGAACGCAAGGTTCTGTTGAATTTATGTTTGATCATATCTGTAATTTCAAGATTCAAAAACCTGAAAATCTAGATTTAGAGGAATTAGAATTTGAAATGATTGACTTTGGAGTAGAGGAGATTTTTGAGGATGAAGATGGAATTGTATTAATTGCACCTTTTGAGAATTACGGAACAATCTTCAAATCTTTGGAAGAAAGTGGATATGAAATTATTTCATCAGAATTTGAAAGAATTCCACAAACAACAAAAGAATTAACAGAAGAACAAAAAGCTGACATCGAAAAATTGTTAGAGAAATTTGATGAAGATGAGGACGTAAATAACGTTTATCATACGATGAAAGAAGACGAAGAAGAGGAAGAATAATCTTTTTTGAAAAGAATAATATGAAAACCGTTTAATTTATTTTAAACGGTTTTTTTTATCTTTAACTATAATTGAATTTTTGAGAATGATAAAAATTTTTACTTTACTTGGTTTGATATTGCAATTTCTTGCATTTTGGATGGCTGCGCCAGAAATTCTTGGAGCTGATTGGTTAAGTAAAACCGAAGAAATGATTCGGAAAGCAATTAATCAGTTGCCACAATTAATATTAGCTGTATTAGGAATGGCGATGGGAGTGATGTTTTATCATTCGATGAGTTCTTTTTTTGTATTTGTCGTTGTTATAATGATTATAATTTTATTATTGATTTTCTATAAAAAAGTAGAAAAGCTTTTGGACGAAAAAATCTCGAAACCATTGGTCAATAAATTAATCTTGAATGAAACTTTTCGTTTTACTTTATTGAAGTTTGCCGCTTTGTTTTTTACGCTTGGTTTCCTTATTCAGATAGCTTTGGTCGTTATTGTATAATTTTTTTTAAAATATTTATTTGATACTGAATAAACTATGTTTTTGTATTAAAAAAACTTTAAATTAAGGTTTGCAAATTCGAAAAAGCGTTCTATATTTGCACTCGCAATACCGCAGTAGACTGCGTTATTGGAGAGTTGGCAGAGTGGTCGAATGCGGCAGTCTTGAAAACTGTTGAGGGTCACACCTCCGGGGGTTCGAATCCCTCACTCTCCGCTGAAAGCTTGAACATTTGTTCAAGCTTTTTTTTGTTTTATAAAATTTTAATCAAAATAAAAGGCCAGATTAATCTGACCTTATAATAGAAGTATTTATTTTTCTAAATCTTTATATACTTTTCGAATAATTCCGTCCGAAAGTCCAATTTTCGGAACATGAATTTTCTTTGCATGCGACCATTTTAGTACATTACTATAAATTTCTAATGCATAAACCACTACATCAGCACGGTCGGGTTTCATATTGAAATTCTGCATACGTTCTTCCGCAGTCATCGTTTGTAAAATTTGATAATGTTTTTTGACATAAACACTACTCAAAGGCATTCCTAGTTTTACGCCTGAATATTTGTACACATGGTTGATATTTCCACCAGAACCAATTAATTCGACTTCATCATCACCAATATTTTCGTGAATCCATTGTTTCATTTCGTTAAAAGTATTTGGTGAAACTTTATTTTCCAACAAACGTACAGTTCCTACTTCAAAAGATTTTGACGTAAAAACCTTATTATCTTTTAATAATGTTAATTCGGTACTACCACCACCAACATCTACATACAAATAGATTTTTTCGTCTTGTATAAAATCACCTAATTCTGTATTAAAAAGTAATTCAGCTTCGGTTTTTCCATCTATAATCTCGATGTTAATTCCAGATTTTTTAATCACCTTTTTTACAACATCTTTTCCATTTTTGGCTTCGCGCATGGCAGAAGTTGCATAAGCTTTATAAATTTCAATATCATAAACCTTCATCATCAATGCATAAGACAACATAGCATCACAGATACGATTTATATTTGTTTCGGAAATTTGTCCATCAATAAAAACGTCATGTCCCAAACGAATAGGCATTCTCACAATACTGGTTTTATTAAAAATTGGCGTACGACCTTCTTCTTCGTAAACATAATTAATCAACAATCGCATGGCGTTAGATCCAATATCTATTGCTCCTAATTTTCTAATCTTCATTTTCTTGTTCGTTTAATTTTTTAAAATATTCATAGGTCATAAACTGAGAGCGGTTTGGTTTTTTATTGTTTCGTTTGTATTCTAAAGAAGATTCAGCCGTTATTTGGCGACCTTTTACGTTATCTTCAAAACTCAAATTAAACGTATCCATAACTATTTTTTTGAATTTATGATCGTAAATCGGGCACGCAATTTCTACACGATTATCCAAATTACGTTCCATCATATCTGCAGAGGAAATATAAACTTTGTCATCGCCTGCATTCTTAAACCAATACACACGCGGATGTTCCAAAAATTTATCAATAACGCTGACACATTCAATATTTTCGGAAAGATTTTTAACTCCAGGAATCAAACAATTAATTCCACGCACAACCAAACGGACTTTTACTCCTTTTTGAGAAGCTTTATACAATAAATCAATGATTTGTTTATCGCTTAAACTGTTTAGTTTCATGTTGATTTCCGCAGGTAAACCAGCTTGATGATTTTTGATTTCTCGTTTAATCATCTTGACAATTTTTTTACGCGTTCCATAAGGTGAAACCAATAAATGATTGTACGTTAAGTTCAAATAATTAGCTCCGAAAAATTTAAAAATCTGTTCAACATCCTTTGTTATTCCCGGATTGGTTGTGAAATACGTATAATCTGTATAAATTTTTGCTGTTCCTGCATGAAAATTTCCTGTGCTAATAAACACATATTTCTGCGCCAACATTCCTTCTGGTTTACGTTCGATATAACCAATTTTCGAATGTACTTTCAACCCCGGAACCCCAAAAATAACATTCACACCAGCTTCTTGCAATTTTTTCGACCACATCGCATTATTCGATTCATCAAATCGCGCACGAAGTTCCAAAACAGCTGTTACTTCTTTTCCATTCATCGCTGCGTTTATCAACGAATGCATCACTTGCGAATCCTTTGCAACACGATAAATTGTAATTTTTATTTTGGTTACTTTAGGATCAATTGCAGCTTCTCGAAGAAATTTTAACAACAAAGAATAATCGTGATAAGGCGCCATCATCATTTCCTCATTTTCCGTAAAAGCCTGAAAATAACTGTTATATTCAAAAGGTTTTTTCTGAATAATTGGTTTTATTTTTTCGTACGTTAAATTTGGAATGTCAAAGCTTGGAAAGCTCATCAAATCTCGTTTGTTGTGATATTTTCCTCCCGGATTGATACTATCATATTCATCTAATCGTAATTTTTTCAAGAAAAATTTCAACGTATCTGGTGCAATTTCAGCATCATAAACTAATCGGACAGGAACACCTTTTTTACGATTTTCTAAACTATTGATGACTTTTTCTAATAAACTATGTTCTAAATCGTTATCAAAATCAAGTTCGCTATCTCGTGTAATTTTGATGGAATGTGCTTCAATTGTTTCGAAATCAAACATTTTGAAAATATCTTTCAAATGAAAACGAATAATGTCTTCCAAATACATGACATACGTATTTTGATCATACTTTGGAAGCACAATAAAACGCGAAAATAAATGCGTTGGAACAATCAAAAGTGCATATTGAACTTTGTCTTTTAATTGCATTTTCACCGCTAAATAGAACGATCCATCGCGTAAAGGCGGTGCTTTTTTAATATCATCTAAAATAAAAACTCCAACCGTATGAATAAATTCGTTGTAAAAATATTCGGAAATAAATTCTAAATAATTCTCAGGAATCGATGTATCATCTATCACAAAAATATTGTGATTCTCTAATTCTTTGAATAATTGATTATGCAAATCATCGTACTGGACTCGCTGCTGACGCACAATTTCATTGATTTCATCGATCAATTCTTCGTCCGTTTGATCTGGTACAATATTTTGATAAACAATTTCTACATCTTTGAACTGTATCGAGCGCAAAATTGTAGAATATCGAACCGAATAAAATTCATCTAAATTGTTCGAATAAATTCCTAAAAAACGAATTCGTTCTAACAACGGAACTGTTTCGTCAGAAGCCTCTTGCAACACGCGCGCATTGAAAGAAAGCCAACTGATTTCGCGGTTTATATATTTTTTCATTTAATTTCTTTAGGTAAAATTATTTTTATAGTTTTTCCTTTTTGAATCGATTTCCAATTATCAGAATCAAACTGTATCCAGACAAATCCAGAAGTCGAAAGATTGTAAATCATTTCATTTCCTAACTGATTGGTAATATCTGTAAACGCAGGATTATGTCCAAAAATAAGAACATTTTGCAATTCATTATCCAAATTTCTAATCCATTTGTCTAATAAATAATGCGAAAAAGTATACAAATCATCTTCGATATGAATGGTTTGATTAGGAAATAAAATAGGTTTGACAAGTAGAGAAGTTTCTTTTGCTCGAACTGCTTTGCTCGAAAATATTTGATCAAATTTCAATTCAAAATTTTGATGAATATAATTTGCTACTTTCTTCGTTTTGAATTCACCAATCTCTGTGATAGAACGAAATTGATCTGAAACATTTTCGTTCCATTTACTTTTTGCATGACGCATTAAAAACAAATTTTTCATAACGCAACGAGTTTAAAAAGAAAAAGTAGTTAAATCTAATCATTATCTAATGAAAAGACTTAACTACTGTTGTATTTTTTTTAGGATTATTTTCTAAAGATTACCTTCGTAATTCTTAAAATCATTTTTTACCCAATCTGGCAATTCCATCGATTTTTTCTCTTCCATATCGTACATTACTTGTGTACTTTTTCCGATACAATGAATAACATCTTCACCATTTTCGCTTTTACTTGTGACAATATATTCAAAATCGAAACTCTTATTTCCTAATTTTGTAACTCGTACACCAATACGAGGTTCTATCGCATTTGGACGTAATTCTTTTTGGTAACTCGCTTCCATATGTGCAATGACAAACATGTGTCGCGTCCATTGCCATTTTTTGCTCGAAGCCATCATATAATAGGCTCTACCGATCTGGAAATACTCGAAATAAAATACATTATTTACATGACCAATTGGATCAAAATCGCTCCAACGTGGTTCTAAAGGTTTAAAGAATTTAAAGTTTTCTATACTCATTTTTAATTGGTTTTTAATAATAATTAATCTTCAGGATTTGGATCAATAAATTCGTATTTGTACAATTTGACTAACCAAAAGAATACTGAAAATAAGATAGGTCCAAATATAATTCCGATAAATCCGAATAGATTTAAACCAACGATTACTCCAAAAATAGTAATTAATGGATGAACATCTGCCATTTTTTTTTGTAAAACTAAACGGATTAAATTATCTGAAAGCCCAACAATTACAAAGCAATAAATTAATAATCCAACCGCTGATCCAGTTTCACCTTTTGCAAGTAAAAATAGTCCAAGAGGTACATAAATAAGTGCGGCACCAACGACAGGCAACATTGCAGCAAAAATGGTTAAAATAAACCAAGTAAACGCATCATCTACACCAAATATAAGATATCCAATGTAGGCAATTATTGCTTGTAGAAAGGCTGTTAATGGCATTCCGACAGCATTTGAAATAACTAAATCTTTCAAATCTTTGTTCATTTTGACTAAATTACTTGTTTTAAGCGGAATTGTTCTGTAAAACCAATTTTCAAGTTTTTGATGGTTCATCAACATAAAATACAAAATAAGGAAAGCAACACCCAACTGAACTGTCATATCCATTGAAGCATTCAGTGTTTTTTCTAATAATTTACCTCCAACTTGTGTTATTTTTTCAATGTTTGTTGCACTAAACACATCGATATGAAATTTGGTTTGCAACATTTCAATAATTTTATTGACATCTTTTTTAATTTGAGCTGTGTCATTTAATAGCACCATAACCTTATTCGTTAACATTTGAATTAATAAATAAAGAGGTCCTATAATTAGAATTGCACTACTAATCATTAAAAAGATTACACTTCCTAATTTGTTCCATTTTTTTACTTTAACTAACCATTGCAAAGGATTCAGGAGCAAAACGTACAAACACAAAGCACCAAGAAAACCTGGAAAAAAAGCCAATAAATTTTTGGTAATTAATCCAAAAACTAAAAGTATAATTGCAATAAAAGCTAATTGCAATAAAATGTTATTAGAGAGATAGTGTTTATTAGAGTTCATAGGTAATTTATTTGTTTAATAACAGTTGTTGATATTTCGTTATCAAATTCAATGCTAAAAATAGTTAATTTCTATAAACTTTTCTATTTTTAGGCGTTGAATAAAATTTTACACATGAAAAAAATAGTTGGTTTAATCTTATCCGTTTTGACGATGACGACATATGCACAAACGAAACAAGACAAAGTTGTTTTGGTAATTCATGGTGGTGCTGGTACAATTTTGAAAAAAAATATGACACCCGAAAAGGAAAAAGCGTACCGAGATGCTTTAGCTGAATCTTTGACAAAAGGTTATGAAGTCATCAAACAAGGTGGCGAAAGTGAAAATGCAGTGATAGAAGCCATAAAAGTAATGGAAAATTCACCTTTGTTTAATGCAGGAAAAGGAGCGGTTTTTACGCATGAAGGTAAAAATGAATTAGACGCTTCGTTGATGATTGGAAATACAATGCAAGCTGGTGCTGTGGCTGGAGTTACAACGATTAAAAATCCAATTTTAGCAGCAAAAGCTGTTTTACAAAATTCTGCTCATGTGATGATGGTTGGAAAAGGAGCAGAAGAATTTGCTCAAACTCAAGGTTTAGAAATTGTTGATCCAAGTTATTTTAAAACTGAGGAACGCTGGAATTCTCTTCAAAAAGTTTTGGAAAAGGATAAAGAAAAAATGGAATTAGACCATGATGCTAAAACACAAGCGTATGTTCCATTCAATTTTGTTGACGAAAAATTTGGTACTGTTGGAGCAGTTGCTTTGGACAATAAAGGTCATATCTCGGCAGGAACTTCGACTGGTGGAATGACAAATAAACGTTTTGGTCGAGTAGGCGATTCGCCAATTATTGGTGCTGGAACGTATGCAAATAGCGAAGTTGGTGTTTCAAGTACAGGTTGGGGCGAATATTTTATAAAAGCTGTTGCGGCATATGATGTTGCGGCTTTGATGAATTACAAGAAACTTTCTTCGAAAAAAGCTGGTGAAGAAGTTATTAAGAAAATTGGTGATTTAGGAGGCGATGGCGGAATGATTATTTTAGATAAAAATGGTCAAGCAAGTTTTCCTTTTAACACTGCCGGAATGTATCGCGGAAGTAATACACAATCAGGTAAGATAACTATCGAAATTTATCAATAAATTTGGAACACATTTTAAAATAAAGATATACAATACATGATAAAACAAATTTTACTTACAGCCACTGTTGTTCTTGCAAATTTTGCAACAGCGCAAGTAACCTCTATGATTAATGATAAAAATGTAGATGCTTCGACAAAAGTATATGGAATGGCTCCTTTAAGCGATGAAACAAAGGCTTATGAGAAGTTTAATTTTATGTTAGAAAATGCTGCGGCTATACAATTAGGAAAACCAATTTTGGAGTATGGATATCAATCATCTACTTTTCAAGCACAAGATAATGGAGTAATGATTTATATGGTAAAAGATAAGAAAATTGTCGATCAATGGTTGGTAAATCCTGCCTTCTACAATGTTTTTCATGACGGAATTCCGTATTCTTATGATACCGATAAATTAGCTGTTCTTGCTGATAAATATCCGTTGATTTATAAAGAAGAAAAACGTCAATATAAAACTGAAAAAGAATACCAAAAACAGCGTCCAGCCTTGTTTGCTGATCCTTATAATTTGATTATTACAGAACCAGATTTTACATACGAAGGATATTTTGATGTGCAATTTCCACAAAACGAACAATTCAAAAATTCTGAAGCTGCTATAGCTTATTTAAAACCAATTGTAGAGAAATTGACAAAAAAGAAATTTGATATTAATTATACAATTACTGAAAAAAATATTTTAGATCGTACACAATTTACAATAACAGTTGCAGGAGAAGAAAATATCTACAAAAAAATAAAATTAGATAATCTG
This sequence comes from Empedobacter sp. UBA3475, assembly GCF_002378465.1. Lineage (NCBI taxonomy): Bacteria > Pseudomonadati > Bacteroidota > Flavobacteriia > Flavobacteriales > Weeksellaceae > Empedobacter > Empedobacter sp. UBA3475. The sequence goes on from NZ_DFRA01000063.1 coordinate 29,005, forward strand.
CAAAAAGGAGATTGGCAATCATTAAGTTATGAAGCTTCGATTTTCCGAAAAGCGAATTAATAGAAAGAAAAGGTTTTTGAAATAATCAAGAACCTTTTTTTTATCCACAAAGATTCGTAATTTGACTTTTTAACCCAAAGAAATATGAATTCTAACTTCTATAAAATATTACAACACTCAAAAGAAAATCAATCAATTATTGCCGTTTACAATGATCCAGAAGGAGACAATTTTTGGGCTGGATATATTTTAGATTTTAATGACGAATTTTTTACGATGCAACACATTTCGAAATATGGTAAAAAAGATGGAATTTTAATCGAACCTTATTTTAAAATTAGTCGAATAGATGTTGATGATTACTGCAAATGTCTCAATTATTTGAAAGAACATCACACCGATTTGGATCAAGAAAATCCAATCACATTTAATGCAACAGCAGAAGAAAATTGGGTTCGTCAAATTTTAGGCGAAATAAATGATCAAACCGAATATGTATCACGTATTCAATTAAATAACAATAGTCGTTTTGCAGGTTTTATTCGGAATTTAACTGAAGATGATTTCGAGTTAAAATGTATTGGTTCGGAAGGAACGGACGAAGGCTCTTTGTATTTTCAGATTGATGATGTTTCGTCGATTCGTGTCAATGATTTAGAAGCTCGCAGAAGGTTATTTTTTTATAATTATCGTCGTTCTATCGACTTTTTTGATGAATAATCGAGAGATATTAAATAAAAAAAATCCAACTCAAAACGAGTTGGATTTTTTTGATACTATGTGTTTAATCTTATCCATTTACAGCTTCAACGTTGTCTACAACATCAGGCATCATTTGTTTTAAAATACCTTCGATACCATTTTTAAGCGTTGCTGTAGAAGATGGACAACCAGAACAAGCACCTTGTAATAACATTTTTGCTGTTCGCGTTTCTTCATCAAATTCAATTAATTCGATATTTCCACCATCATTTGCAACTGCTGGTTGAACATATTCGTCTAAAATAGCTTTGATTTGTTGCTCAACAGAAGAAAACTCTTCAGCAGGTTTTACCACAACATGCTCAGGAGCTTCTGTTGTGAATTCATAAAATTCATCAAAAACAGGACCTCCAGCTTGTAAATAATTCGTAATAAACGAACGAACATCCATCGCCCAAAGTGACCAATCTTCTGTTTCGTTTTTCGTTAAAGAAACATAATTATCAACAATAAAAACTTCTTCAACAAAAGGATATTCTTTGTAAATCGCAACAGCTAATGGAACTCCAGCAGCTTTTTCTCTCGATTTTATCTCGATGATTTCTGGCGCTAACATAGAATTTGAAACGAATTTCATCGCAGCAGGATTAGGCGTCATTTCTGCATAAATAGAAATAGGAGCCTTTTTCATTGGTGCTAAAATTGCATTTTCTTCTAAATGTTCATTGATAATTTCTTTCAAATCTTCTGTAACATCAGCCCAATCAACAGCATCTATTTTTTCTATCGCAACAAAATTCGCTGTGATAAATATTTTTTGAATAAATGGTATAGTCAATAAAACTTGCGCTAAAGGAGATTCGGTAGCTGTAGATTCTTTATCGAATTCCACGCCACCTTGTGTTAAAGTCTCGTCACAAACGAACTTCATCACATTATTATTTGGTGTAATTTCTTCGTATACTCTCATAGTTCTACAAAAATACGCTATAAAAATGTATCTTTATCATTAGAATTATAGATTTTGTTATGGCAATAATTAAAGAATTAAATGGGCATACACCAAAGTTCGGTGAAAACTGCTTTTTAGCGGATAATGCTGTGGTTGTAGGAGAGGTAGAAATGGGAGATGATTGCTCAATTTGGTTTTCAGCAGTTGTGCGTGGAGATGTACATTATATTAAAATGGGGAATAAAGTAAATATTCAGGATAACGCAACAATACATGCGACGTATCAAAAATCGCCAACAACAATTGGAAATAACGTTTCGATAGGGCATAATGCTATTGTACATGGTTGTACAATACATGATAATGTTTTGGTTGGAATGGGCGCAATTGTGATGGATGATTGCATTGTTGAATCTAATTCTTTGATTGCTGCTGGTGCAATTTTAACCAAAGGAACGCATGTAAAAGAAGGAGAATTATGGGCTGGAATTCCAGCGAAAAAAATTAAAGATGTTCCAAAAGAATTGAAAGAAGGAGAAATAGAAAGAATCGCCAATAATTATTTGATGTATAGTAGTTGGTATAAATAAAAGAAAGCTCAGTCTGTAACTGAGCTTTTATTTTCTACTTCCAGAAATTCCAAACTTTACCATCAAAAAAGGCAATTGTTTTGGATAAGGAGAAATAATATCATTGACAACATGTCTATACGAGTAAAACTATTTAATTGTTGTTATTATTTCCAGATTGTGGAACATATTGCGAATCAATTCTGGTTGTAGATTTTCCAAAATCTTCATTAAATATTACCTTTGTTGTTTAAGGTTTAACAAAACTTATACTAAGGAAAATAAAACATTGAAAAAATTATATTTTTAATTATAATTAATCTAGACAAAAAAAAATAAAATACAGTTTTGTAACAAATTTTTATAAAGAATGTTTCTAGTAATCAAATAATTACGTTTTTAGTTGCTTGTTAAATGTTTATTAAGTAAATAAAATATTATTAAACAATACGATATGGTAAAGCAGTTAACTTATGATGATTTTGGACATACGCTTCATCATAATCAAATTCAATCGGTTGATGGCAATTATCTTGTTTTTGATACACGTAATGATGATACAAAAATAGGAGAGACTTCTTCTATCTGTTTACTTCACACGAAAACTTACGAATCCGAAATTATTTATACAACAAATAATCAAACAGAGTTTGGTCCTGGTGTAGGTGCAGCCTCTTTTTCGCAAGTTGAGAATAAAGTTATTTTTATTCATGGTATTCGAAATGCGAATCAAGCAAATCCGTATTCGGCAACAAGAAGGACAGGTGTCACAATTGATTTAGAATTTCCAAATCAGCCTATTTTTATGGATGCTCGAAATATAAATTTTCCCTTTACAAATGGTGCTTTGCGTGGAGGAACACATTCGCATTCGTGGCAAAAAGAGAAGAATTGGATTAGTTTTACTTACAACGATTATGTCTTGGAACAAGAATCCAAACACAATTCTAACATAAAAGATCAGCGAGTGGTTGGAATGATGTTTCCAAAAAAAGTTGAGGTTGATTTTGATAAAACATTAGAGAATAATTTTGGTGAAATGTTCTCGATTATCGTTTCGAAAATAGTGACAAATCCTAAAAATGGAAGTGATGAAGTCGAAAAAGCTTTTGATGAATGTTGGATTAACTCAACAAACAATATCGCATTTCAGGGACATGTGCGTGATGAAAAAGGGAATTTGAAAACGGAAATTTTTATTGCTGAAATTCCAAATGAAATAAGGTTTGATGAAAACGATAATTTAAAAGGAACTTTAACTACTTTGCCAGATGTGCCAAGTTGTATTTCGCAGAAACGAATCACTTTTACTCAACATGGAATTAGTAATTTTAGACATTGGTTACGTTCTTCTCCTGGCGGGAAAATTATCTATTTTTTGATGGAAGATGAATTTGATAAAACGCAATTATTTGGTGTAAATTTAGTTTCGAATGAAATTATTCAATATTCTTTTTTAGAAAATTCGATTACCTCTCCATTCAATCTTTCATCAAACGGAAAATATGCTATTTATTTTGTTAACGATAAAATATATCTAAATGATTTAACCGAAAAAAAATCTAAACAAATCTATCAAGTTCAAAAAATCAATAATGAATTAACGGGAATTCCGCATTTTTCTAACGATGGAAAAAAAATCTATTTTAATCAATTTGTTTCAAATAATTTCAATGAAAAGTTTATTCAAATCTTCGAATTAGAGTTATAAAACAAAATTGAAATATGTTAAAGTTCAAAGTTTTCTAAAAAATATTTGTCCCTTATAAAAAATATTTCTAATTTTAGTACAGATACTTAACCGAACCTAAGGTCTATGCTCTTATTCGAGTCTAACCAATGGGAATAAGAACTAAAAAAAACCTCCAATTTGGAGGTTTTTTTTATGTTTTTATTAGTCTTACTTCATACAAATCCTTGCGTCTGTCTTTCATCGTTTTTACAGTTCCATACTCATGCAACTCTTTTAGAAGATAAAGATCAACATCAGAAATCAGTACCATTTCTGTATTCGGAGTTGCTTCTGCTTTAACTCCATTGTTTGGAAAAGAGAAATCTGAAGGTGTGAAAACTGCCGATTGTGAATATTGAATATCCATATTATTCACACGCGGTAAATTTCCCACAGAGCCTGCAATAGCCACATAACACTCATTTTCTATTGCACGAGCTTGCGCACAACTACGTACTCGCGTATAACCATTTTGCGTATCAGTCATAAATGGAACAAATAAAATTTCCATTCCTTGATCGGCTAAAATACGGCTCAATTCAGGAAATTCGACATCATAACAAATTAGTAAACCTACTTTTCCGCAGTCGGTATCAAAAACTTTTATTTCATCGCCACCATTCAATGCGTAATATTTGAACTCATTTGGTGTAATGTGTATTTTACTATACGAATCTAATTTCCCCGAACGATGACATAAAAATGACGTATTATATAGTTTTCCTTCCTTTAGATGAGGCATAGATCCTGAAATAATATTGACATTATATGTAATTGCAAATTCTTGAATTTTCTTCACAATATCGTCCGTCATCGTTGCTAATTGATGCATCGCTTCAATCTCTTTCAAATGATTATATGGACTCATCAACGGCGAATTGAAAAATTCTGGAAACATAATAAAATCAGAGCCATAATCGCTTACCGCACTTACGAAAAACTCAATTTGATCATAAAAATCTTGTAAACCATTAAATAAACGCATTTGCCATTGCACCAAACCAAGACGAATAGTACGTTTTGTCGGTGAATTAGATTTCAATTCAGGTTCGTAATAGATATTATTCCATTCTAATAAAGTGGCGTATTCTAAGGATTCTTTATCATCTTTCAGATAATTTTTCAAGATTTTTTTAACATTAAAATCATTCGAAATCTGAAAAGCTAAAGTTGAATCATAAATTTCTTTACTTTTTACTTTTTCTATATATTGTCTAGGAGATAATTCTTGCGAATATTTATGATAATTTGGAATACGTCCACCAGCTACAATTGATTTTAGATTCATTTCTTCACAAAGCGCTTTACGTTCGTCATATAAACGTCTTCCCAAGCGCAATTGACGATAATTTGGATGAACAAAAACTTCAATTCCATACATTACATCACCTTCTGGATCATGTTTTAAAAATTTACCATTAGATGTTATCGTATCATAATTCGATTCGATATTCGTTTTTTTCGAATTAACCACAATACTTAATGCCGAAGCAACAACTTTTCCATCCACTTCAACACAAAGTTGACCTTGCGGAAAAATAGCTAATAATTCTTTAATTTCGTCGACAGTCCAAGTTCCAAGCTGATTGTGATAGGCTTCTTTTGTAGATTCAGTCAAATCACTATAATCTTCAAGAGTCAAATTTCTGACCTGAATATTCATTTTATTTAGATTTAGATTATGTTTGAATTTAGCAAATATTAATCCAATAAACAATTTTAAAAAATAAATTTAGACCTATCTTCGTATAGACTAATAAGCATGAAATGAAAGATGTAAAAATAGAGTTTAGAAAGCCTATTTATCCTGTGAGTGACGAATTAAATCATTATTTAGAGAAATATCATCGCAAAACAAAAGCGAGTGTAGAATATGATGATTTGATGCGTTTTTCGGGTTGTGTAGCATTGGAAGATAAGGAAGGAAATGATACGCATTGGTTAGGTGTTTATTATACCGACTCGGAACATCAGGAAATTCAAGATAGTCTAAACAGAATTTACACCTACTTACATTCAGACGGAGATGAGGAGTCTTTGCCTTATCTTGTTGTTGATTCTATTGATTATTGTACGTTCGGAAATTCGAAACCTTTTCGTATTCGGGTTCGTAATATTTTGAATGATAATTATACCAATTTTTACATCAAAAAAGCAGATGCTTCGCGTATTTATGGTTTAGAATTAGAAGATATTTTGTCTCCACATCGAATCAATTTTTTGGTCTACAAAAATACATTGATTGAAGAGCATATTTTAGGAATTCCAGGAGATGTTTTTATCAAAAATTATTTGGATAAATGTAATGATTTAGAGAAAAATCAGATTGCAAAAGAGTTTGTAAAGTTCAATGAACGCTGTTTTATTGGTCTTTTAGGTGATATGCGATCGTATAATTATGTGGTGATTCCAATTCACGATTTTGATCAAGTTATCTATAGAATTCGACCAATAGATTTCGATCAACAATGTTATGAAGGAAATTTAAAAATTTATCGACCACAGTATTTCAAAGAAAATAAAATTATGGTTGATTTGGTGAATAATCGCTTGAAACCAAATTCTGTCGATCAATATAGAAAAGAAGTAAAATCCTTGATTTCGAAAAGAATTTCGAATAGTTCGAAACGTTTTCGTGATTTAATGAAAATCATGAAAAATGATCATATTTCTAAACCAGAAAATGTTGCACAATTACGAACTGGTTTTGCAAAGTTTTATAAAGATCAATCTTACGAAAATTGTGAAAGAATGGGTGAAGTTCTATATAAAGCAATTGCGAATAGTTTGGAACAGATAAAATAAGAAAAGCTTCTCAAAAATAGAGAAGCTTTCTTTTTTTATATAATTTAGAAATTAGTTTTTTAATAACTGCTTTCTGAAACGTAAAGCAACCAATCCTGCCCCTATTACCAATAATGGTAAATAATCATCGATTGGTGCTGGATCAGCATCTTCAACATCTGTTCCACCACCACCGGTTCCTGGTCTAGCAGAACTTTCATTTTGATTAGTTGATTCAAAGAACGAAATCTTATTTTCTTGAGCAGATAGACCTATTGAACAATGCAAAACTCCTGCAACTAAGATAATTTGTTTTATATTTTTCATATTGTACTATTTTATTAGATGTTAAATTATTTGTTTACAACTTTTTGAGTCTTAACTTTTCCGTCTTCAGTCAGAACTTTTATAACTAAAATTCCTTTTGCAGAAGATTCAACTTGGTAAACACTTGCACGAATGTTATTTTTCACAAATATTTTTCTTCCTTGAATATCATACAACTCTACCGAAGAAATTTTATTTTGTTTTGCATCCACTACAATTGTATTGTTTTTAGTATAAACAATAACATTTTCTTTTGACAATTCATCTGTACCTAATGTTTTATTTGTATACACAAGTTCAAAACGAGTATCAAATATTCCTGCTTTAGAAGTGAATGAATAAGCTGATTCTGATAAGTTATGTACTTGATTTAACTCTTTATCTCTTAAATAAACAATCTGTCCTTTTTCAAACAACCCATCAGCTTTCTCTATATTGATTGTGTAATTTCCTTGCTCTAAAGTTTCAAAACCTAATTTTACGACATCATCAGTTTTAAAAGGTAAGCTGCGTCCTTGGATTGCATATGCTTCATTATTAATCAATGAGTAGATTGCTGAAGATCCTCTTTGCATCACTTTTGCATCAATTTGATTATCCGCATCGTTTGTAGCTCCATCCATATAAGCTAATAAAATTTGGCTAATTGTTTTACTTTCTTTTGATAAACTTAACCAAATTCTGTTTTTCTCTGCAATTGAATTTTTATAGAAAAATGCATCTTGCGAAGTTCTCATTGTATTGTTAAAATTAACTGTAGGTGTAGCTTGAGAAAGTCCTACGATAAATCCTTGTCCAACAGAAATGTTTGACAAATCAGGAATAACACCACCTACAACGTTGAATGCGGCATAATTATTTGCATATTCTGAAGAACCAACAGGGAATTGATGTGTCCAGAAATATAATGAATTAACATTCTCATTTGCTAATAAGAATTTTTCCACATTAATGTTAGAAGCATAAGGGTTACCAACTAAATTGTATCCATTTGCTGTAAATTGAACAGGAACTGTTATATCTCCATTGAACGGAACACCTAAAAATGCACCATTATGAATTGTATTTTGCCCTGTTGGTAAAGTGTTTTTAACACGGATAGAAACCCCTTTACCTGGTTCAAATAATTTTGAGTCTGTATCTGAAGTTAAAATCTGAGTAAATTCATCTGTTGTTTCATTATATGTCCAAAAACGATTGTATAATGTTTCCGGAGAGAATGAACGTATAGTTTGTTGCGATGCTTCCTGCTGAACCGGAGAAGACCAGAACGTCATATCATTACGAACCATCGATTTACTATCGCGGTTAACTGTAATTGCTCCTGAGTTAGCAACGTTTTGATTTTGGATTAAATTACCACCATTTTCTACAACTAATCCTGTAAGACCAGCTTGATTGTCGATCTTCCCATCAACGATTAAACGAGCACCTGACTTTACGACAACTGAACCTCCAGCATCTGAAACTGTAAACGTTTTAGCTTCTAATTGCGTATCAACTGTTACTTTACCTTTGATGATTACATCTTTTGTAAGATCCGGCGTTCCATTAGACCATGCAGTTCCGTCCCAAGTTGTAGAGTTTTCAGCTGTTGAACATTGAATTTTAACATTGTCAATAAATGCTCTTTTTGCCGATGTTTCTAATTTTAAAGTAGAACCAGCAGCTACGTTTTCAAAACTTACAGTTTGTGTTTCGAAATTATCTGCCATTTTCGCTGTATAAACAACATTTTTAGTTTCTGAACCTAATGTAACATTGACACTTCCTTCAATTGCTGTCCAACCTTTTACATCAAAAGAAACTATTACATTACCAGCTATTTGATCTAACACTTTTGATGTTATCCCCCCTTTGTTATTACTTGAACCTAACCTAATAGCATTTCCTGCTTGATAAACAGTAACTACAGTAGGAAAATTAGAATTCCCATTCCAAGCCTTATTAGATCCTGCAGTACTTGTATTATTACCATTTAAACCATCAAATGTTTCCTCAAAACAATAAGTAGCATTAGGATCTGTTACTGAAACATCAAAAGTTGTACTAAATTCGTTATAATTATTATTACTAACGGCAGTTGCATTAATAGTTGTAGAACCAATACCATCAAATGATAAGCTATTTCCGTTTATAGAAACAATAGAATTATCAGCAGAAGTATACACAATATTTAACCCTTGATCTGTTTGTGATGGTAAACCAGAAAAAGTGGTTCCTTGGTTTTGAACTAAAGCTTCAAAGTTATAATCTACTGTTTGGTTTGCTTTTGCAATTTCAAAAGTTATAGTAGCCGGATCAGAAGTTCCATATTGATTTGTGGCTGCTACCTGTGCTGTAAATGTTCCTGCTTGTTCAGGTGTACCTGAGAAAACGCCATTATCAAATGTAATTCCTAAAGGTAAAATACCTGTTTGAGTCCAAAAGGTAGGATTATTAGTTGCTGTCACAGCTCCATCAGGCAATAATACACCATAAGTTCCTGTAATTGTTCGTGGAGACACAACTGGTTTTTCCGTTGCTATTCCAGCGGCAGTCCAAGAAATATTATCTAAAGTAAGTTGTGGTCCTGCATTTCTAAATGTAATAACAGCTGCCTCTGACTTATTTATTTCTACTTCAAATGAATGAATAGTAGCATCCGTTTGTGCTTTTCCAAATGTTGGTGAAGTGTAAACAACTACATTATCTACTAATACTTCAATCTTTCTATTATTTGAACCTCCAGTAAAAGCTTTTCTGACATCAAAAGATAATTTTCCGATTCCATTAGAAATTGTAGTTTCTAATGTATTTCCTGAAGCTTGAAATAGGATTCCTTTATTTGTGATTGGATATGTACTTTCATTTCTTGCATTTGTATAATTCCATACAATTCCTCCTGTTTCTCCAGTAAATGATCCTGTTGCATAAGAACTACTTAATGCTGTTTGGGACTCAAAAGTTTCTGTTCCCTGTCCAAAAGCAAATCCTGATAACAATAATGTTAATAAGGATGATTTAAAAAAGTAAAGTTTTTTCATACGATAAATTGTTTTAAGTTTTTTTTAAAAAAAGTTAATTTTCTAAACTAATATTAATATAACATTAACAAAAATAATACATAAAATTTACTTAAGTATTTTTAAATGAATATCCTACAAAAAAAATCCGCTAACAAATAAATGTTAACGGATTAATTTTAAATAAAGGGAAAAAATACTATTAATAGTATGTATATCTTCTAACACCTGCAATGTGTTTTGCTAAACGCATTACTTGGTGACTGTATCCATATTCGTTATCATACCAAACATACATCACAACATTTTTACCATCGGCAGAAACAATTGTCGCATTACTATCGAAAATCGACGGAGCAGAAGTTCCAACAATATCCGAAGAAACCAATTCATTGTTCAACGAAAATTTAATTTGCTCAACTAATTCTCCGTTCAATGCAGCATCTTTCATCAAATTGTTTACCGCTTCTACAGAAGTATCTTTACTAACTTCTAAATTCAAGACAACCAAAGATCCATTTGGAACAGGAACACGAATTGCATTCGAAGTTAATTTACCTGCTAAACTTGGTAAAGCTTTTGCTACAGCACTACCAGCACCAGTTTCAGTAATTACCATATTCAAAGCAGCAGCACGTCCACGACGATATTTTTTGTGCATATTATCAACCAAATTTTGGTCGTTTGTATAAGCATGAATTGTTTCTAAATGCCCTTTTACAACACCTAAATTATCTTCAACAACTTTCAAAATAGGTGTAATTGCATTTGTTGTACAAGAAGCAGCTGAGAATATATTTACATTTTCTGGGCTATATTCTTCATGATTAACACCGTAAACAATATTCGGAACACCTTTTCCTGGCGCTGTTAATAAAACTTTATCAGCACCAACAGATTTTAAATGACGAGATAACGCTTCTTCATCTTTAAAAACACCTGTGTTATCAATAATTAAAGCATTATTAATTCCGTAAGTAGTATAATCAATTTCTTCTGGCTGAGCTGCAGAAATCATATAAACAGAAACTCCGTTGATGATTAAAGCATTATTTTCGTGATCAGCTACAACGTTTCCGTCAAAATCACCATGAACAGAATCATGACGTAACAAAGAAGCTCTTTTTTCTAACAAAACAGGATCGTTTTTATCACGTGTTACAACAGCGCGTAATCTTAATTGTTGACCTTTTCCCATTTGAGAAGCCAACTCACGAGCTAATAAACGTCCGATACGACCAAAACCGTATAAAACAACGTCTTTTGGTTCAACACTTTTTACATTTTTGCTTGCACCTAATTTCTCTTCAACGAAAGCTTCTGCCGAAGCGTAATTCCCAGAAATATATTCTTTAGCTAATTTTCCAACATCAAGTCTAGAAGCTGGTAATTTAGCTTCAGAAATAGCTTTAGCAATCGCTAATGTATCGTCGATAGCAATCTTTTTTTCTACAAATTCCTCAGCATACTGATGTAGATTTACGATGTCACTAACGTTTTTATCAACTAATTGATTACGGAAAATTACCAATTCAACAGATTGATCATACCATAAATCTGAAACAATTTTAATGAATTCTACAACCTTTTTGCTCATTTCATTGAAAGATGCAAGTTGTTGATCATAAGAAGAGTGGTTCATTTAATAAATGTTTATTTGTGTTTATTTACTTAATTCTTGGCAAAAGTAATCAATTATAACGATTTCGTACATTTTTTTTACAAAAACTAATTATTGTCATAAAAACACAACTATTCCTACGAAAATACTAAAATATAGAAAAAAAATAAATTTTTAATAGGAAATTTTAAATTTTATGAATACTAATAAGTAGCTATTAACCATTATTTTATTGTTTAATTTAAATTGAATTGAATTTTACGAAAACGTTTTCGTAAAATAATTGTTAAAAATTTTTATTTGCAAATTCGAAAAAGCGTTCTATATTTGCACTCGCAATACGGCAATAAACGCTGTGTTGGAGAGTTGGCAGAGTGGTCGAATGCGGCAGTCTTGAAAACTGTTGAGGGTCACACCTCCGGGGGTTCGAATCCCTCACTCTCCGCTGAAAGGGATTCTATTACTTAGAATCTCTTTTTTTGTATAAATAAAAAAGTTTTCTTCCTTTATTTTCAAATGGTTACTCGAAAATAAATCCATCATTGTAGGTATTTGATAAATCCCATTTTCATAGTGTAAACTGCTGTCGAACACTATGTTTACAAATTCTTTTTTCTGTAAAGTATTAGCTTTAGAATAAACAAATGACCCGGTCCTAAAATAACTATACATGTTTTTAAATAAATCCTGTTATAGTTACACACCAATTGATCTTAATCCTAAATTTACTATACAAAGGAGTTTTGATTATTAAAACTTCTATTATAGTTTTCCATCTTTTCTTTAATTTTTCTGACTGCAAATGCGCAGCATTTGGAGTTAAATAATCACAACTTGTATGTGGTCTTAATTCATTATAAGTTTTAATACTATTAGTAATTTTAATTTTTGTCTGATCAAAACCTAATGTGCTTTCATATAAATTAAATTCCATTTTAATTATTCCATTAACCCTTTCTGCCATTGTATTTTCATAGGGATCACCTTTTTCTGTCATACTTATAGCTATGTTATTTGAGAGTAATAAATCTACATATTTATGTGAGCAATACTGCGATCCTCTATCAGAATGATGAATTATAGATTCATTATAAAGCCTGTTATTTACTGCCATGTTAAGCGCTTCAATACAACCATCAGCTGATAAATCTTCACGGAAGCAATACCCCATTATTTTTCTTGAATAAGCATCTGTTATTAAACTCAGGTAACCCCATTGAGTGCCTAGTCGAACTTGTATACCGTAGTGTTTTTGGGCTTGTTTATACGTAAAGCCGCCTTTTTCTACTTGGCGTACAACAGCTAACTTAAAGCCTAAGGTGTAATCGCGTTGTGTACGCTTTTCTCTTTCTAAGTATGATTCTTTCATGATAAGTTGATTTGGTGTCAACTTATTTTAGGATAAGACATTCTTTAACAAAAAAGGCTCTTATCCAAGAATTTTATATTAAAGAAATGTTTTGGGAAAAAGTACTTTTTACCGAGCTTAAAACAAGGAATCGTCTTGTTTCTCCTCATGCGATACAACGTTTTTTCACTAACGTTAAGTAGCCTTTGCACATCTGCACTGTCGTAGAATTCGTGAACTTTGTTATATGTTTTAATTTATTTAATTTCAGTAATATACGAGTTAATTAAATAAAATAAATGATAAGAGGAAGTAGGGATAGGGTGATTCTATATTTCTTCTTTTCATTTTTTTGTTCATCCAAAAAAAACGAAACAAAAAAAGATGCCGACAGTAGTCTCTCAATGATTCAACTAACTAAATTATTTTCATAAAGTTGTCAACTCGTTCCACTCAGACACTCCAACTTTTTTTATTCCAATAATTTAGAATTGAATTTCATTTCGATACTAAATCGTCGGATTTTTAATTCCTTTTTCAATATTCAAATTCACTTATAATAACGAATTTTAAAGCTGTCATTGCTGAAGAGTCGAGTGTCAATTCTACGTAGTGAGCGTTAAAAATGATTTACTGTTCACATTTTATATGTGAATAATTTAAAGCATTTAGCGAGTAGTCGTTATTGACCGACTTGTAGGCACGGACTTGATTTTTTTTGGTTCGTTTTTTTTATCAAGAAAAAAAATGAACATATAATTTATTAATCAACTTGTAACAAGTTTACCTAAGCTCCACAAGAGCTTCTCCTTATAATTTCAAATGTTTTTTACTGTATGTAGAAGATTATTTTAGAAAAATAATTCATTTTCATGTTGAATCTTTTGTATTCTCTCTATTTTAGTAAGAAATTAATGATATGAATTTTAAAATACTGTTTTTATTTCTTACTTCTACACTACTTTTTGGTCAAAATAATTTTATAACTCCTTACGAAAAAGGAAATAAAAATCAAACTACAACCTATGATGAAATGAATGTGTTTTATCAAAATTTAGCGGAAAATTTTGAGACAATACAGTATGTAAAAAAAGGAGAAGACGATAATGGAAAGTCAATTTATGTAGTTGTTTATAATCCATTTAAAGAAAAAGATATAAAAGAATTACGTAAAACAAAAGCAGTGCTTTTCGTAAACAATGGAATTCATCCTGGAGAACCGGACGGAATTGATGCGACGATGATGTTGATGCGAGATTTGGCAATGAAAAAAATTAAACCGCTTAAGAATTTTATTATTGCTGCGATTTCGGCCTATAATGTAAGTGGTATGTTGAATAGAGGGGCTTTTTCGCGCGCAAATCAGAATGGACCTGAACAATATGGTTTTCGTGGAAATGCCAGAAATTATGATTTGAACAGAGATTTTATTAAAAATGATTCAAAAAATGCAAAAAGCTTTCAGACGATTTTTCATTGGTTGAAACCTGATGTTTTTATTGATAATCATGTAAGTAATGGGGCAGATTATCAGTACACATTTACCTATATTTCGTCTTTTAAAGCGCGTGTAGGAAATGTTTTGGGCGATTATTTTTATACGACATATCAAGCAAATAATCTAGCCGAAATGCAAAAAAATGGTTACGAAAGTACGCAATATGTGAACATACATGGCGATGTTCCTGATATTGGTTTTGCAGCTTTCGAAGATTCTCCACGCTATTCTACAGGTTATACAACATTGTTTAATGCACTAAGCACAATGCCCGAAACACATATGTTAAAGCCTTATGAAAACCGTGTAGACGCAACGTATAAATATATGTTGGTAAATCTAGAAAATTTAGATAAAGAATATTTGACAATCAGAAATTTACGAAAAGAAAATCTAAAACAATATCAGGTCGGAAATCAATATGGAATTCGTTGGAAAATAGATTCTACTCAATTTACAACAATGAATTTTAAAGGATTTGAAGCAGGATACAAGCCAAGTGCGGTTTCGGGAAAAGATAGATTGTACTATGATCGATCGAAACCATTTACAAAAAAAATTAAATTATTCAATTCTGCAAAACCAATTAGTTACATTACAATTCCGAAATATTATGTTCTTCCACAAGCTGAATATCGCGTTGTAGAAGCTTTGCAACGAAATGATATTCAAATGAAACGAATAGAAAATGATACATTAATTAACGTCGAATCGTATAAAATATCAGATTTTAAAACCAATAAAAATGCATATGAAGGACATTATAATCATTACGAAACGGTGGTTACAAAATCGATGAAATCGCTTAAATTTTTTGAAGGAGATTATATTGTGCCAACACAACAAGATGGAGTGAAATATATTCTTGAAACCTTAGAACCAGAGGCATTGGATTCGTTCTTTAACTGGAATTTTTTCGATGGAATATTAGGTCAGAAAGAATATTATTCGGCTTATATTTTTGAGGATACAGCTGCTGAATTATTGAAAAATAATGTGGTTTTGAAAACCGCATTTGAAGCAGAAAAAGCATTAAAACCAGAGTTTGCTAATGATGGCGAAGCACAGTTGGATTGGGTTTATAAAAATTCGCCTTATTTTGAGAAGAATACTTACAGACAATATCCGATTTATAGGATTCTTAATTAAAACCAGTTGTGCATTTTGAAATAAAATTATTCAAATAGATGGTTTAAGTTGTTATAACACACAATTTGTTAATTAAAATCTATTTGTTGAAATAGAAAAGGCAAAGGTGAAAAATTGTAAAAAGCTCTTATCTGTATTGATAAGAGCTTTTAATTTATAGTTTGATGCATTCTAAAAATCGTCTTCAATAATTTCTTGCACACGTCCAATTTGTCCATCCGTCAAACGAACTTTTATACCACGATGATGATAAGGCGCAGAAGTCAATAAATCTTTCACGATACCCTCAGTCAATTCGCCAGTTCGTTGATCCTTTTTCAATACAATATTAACCAGCATACCAGGTTTTATATTTGCTCTTGTTTTACCATCCATATTACAAATATCTTAAAATAAATGGAAAAGATATTCATTCTATCGTAAAGGAAATTAAAAAATACATTCATCTGGAAGGTAAAAATGAAATGGGATTGAATATGAAATTTATGAATTTTCTCTTTTATTATTTTATTTACAACCCAGCTGAAAAAATTTGAGATTGAATATAAAGGCAAGAATAACAAGAATACAACTTTCTTTTATTGGAGAGGGGTTGAGGTGAAAATCATAAAACTAGAAATAGGATTTGTTCGAGTGTTGTTCGATAATGTTTCGGAAAAAGTGGGCGAACAAAATAGGGGAGAAGTGAAGTGATTTTTATTTGAAATGGTAATTGATTTAAAAATTAATTATTACTGAGTATAAATAAGAAAATATAAGATAGATTTGGTCGAGTATTTAATTGATTTGGAATAAATTTAGAAGATAAATAATTCATTATGGAAAATTTACCAAATTTAAATAGTATTCATGATACTGATAAAAGCGTTGGAGCGATAAGTATTTTCAAAGGCGAATCTAGTAATGTAACATCAATTCAATTATTAGAAAAAAGTGTTTTAAAAGAGCACAGTACAAAAATACCTGCTTTGCTTTTATGTGTTACTGGAAAAGTAGTGTATTCAGATGAAAATGAACAAACAATAGAATTAAGCTCTAGTGACTATATAACGATAGAACCAAATGTTATACATAAGTTAGAGGCTTTAGTAAATAGTCAGTTGATTTTAGTAAAATAAGATCATCAATAAAATGAATTAATATTTCTTGATATGCACGAATTACATCTATTATTAATTTTCCATTTAATAGGCGCTACGATATGGGTTGGTGGACATATTATATTAAGTTTGGTTATTTTACCACAAGTATGGAAAGAAAAATCGATAGAGAAATTGTTCTCTTTTGAAAGTAAATACGAACGAATAGGACTTCCAGCTTTATTAGTTATGGTTATTACAGGAGTAAGAATGTCTTATATCTACACGATCAAGATTAGTAATTGGTTTCAATTCGAAAACCCCATTGAAAGAGTTGTCTCATTAAAACTGATAGGCTTAGCAACAATTGTATTATTGGCTTTGAGTGCTCAATTTTATGTGCTTCCTCGTTTAAAAACAGATGATACAAAACTTCCTCTCATGACATTTCATATTATAGCGGTGACAACGATTAGTATAATCATGTTAATACTAGGTAGCTTCGTACGATATGGTGGTATTTAGATAAATATTAGTAGTTTAGCCTATCTATTTATTAAATTTCTTGTTATAGTTTAGTAGAGAACAATAGTAACAAAGTAGCTATGAATCATTCTTAGGTAATGGTATTTGTAATCCAGTTTTAACTGTATGCATGTTGACAAAAGTTTTAAAACGTCGTATATTCGAGTTACTAAAAAATAATTTTCGAGTCAAGGATTCGTATTCTCGCATAGTATTAACCACCATAATCAATGCAAAATCTACTTCACCTGTTACATAATAACATTGCTGAATTTGAGGAGTTTTATTGAAAGTTGATTTTATTTCATCAATAAATTCAATTTTATCTGTATCCAATTCAATTTCTACGAACAGCTGTCGTACTTCATGACTTCG
>NZ_DFRA01000025.1:0-6026 GCF_002378465.1 Empedobacter sp. UBA3475
TGGAGTTGTGCAACAGTTACCGATGTTGTGTACAGTTTTCATGTGTTATTATTTATTTTTATGGGTCACATGGAATACGCCAGATTGGTTATAATATCATCTTCGGTTGGTGATTTGTTCCAATCATGGCTATTTCATCTCAAAATATCGATAACTGAGATTTTGTTGTAAACTCTTCAAGAAATTTCATCCCTTTATATGAATTTCCTTTTTCATTCAATTTCGGACTCCAAACTGCAATCGCATAATGATTTGGATGGATTGCAACAATCCCTCCTCCAACACCACTCTTTCCAGGAAGTCCAACTTTAAAGGCAAATTCTCCAGATTCGTCATATAAGCCACAAGTTTGCATTAGTGCATTTATTCTTTTGCATTGGCTTTTGGTAAGTATCGAATTGTTAGCAAATATGTTACAGCCATTGTTTGCTAAAAACAAAAATAATTCTGAAAGCTCTTTGCAATTCATTTCAAGAGAGCAAAGATCAAAATAGAAGTCAAGAACATCTGAGGGTTCATTTTCAATATTTCCAAAGGATTTAATGAAATTACATAATGCCACATTTCGAAATCCTACGCTTTTTTCTGAAGCAGCTATTTTGCGTGAATAGTTTAATTCTGAATTATTGGAAATGCTTCTAATAAAAGATAAAAATTCTTCTTTTGGGTTTTTCAGATTGCTAAGTAGAATATCTGAAATAACAATTGCTCCAGCATTTATAAAGGGATTTCGAGGTATGCCTTTATCTGCTTCAAGTTGAACTAGAGAATTAAATGCTGTTCCTGAAGGTTCTACTCCAAGTCTTGTCCAAATTTTCTCGCCAAGAATACTATATGCTAAGCTTAGTGAAAGTACTTTTGCAATACTCTGAATCGAAAATTTTTCGTTAAAATTGCCAATACCAAAATTAGTGTGGTCAATTGTTGATATAAATACTCCAAAACTTTCCGAATCAACGTTAACCAACTCAGGAATATAAGATGCCAATCGTCCTTTGTCATCTGTATTTTTAACCTCTTCATAGGTTGCCCTAACTATTTCTTCTAAATTCACCTCTTTTTTAATTTAATTGTACACAACGGTTTGGGTATTGCCGAAGGCGGGTATTTTTAGCACAAAAGTTCAATCGAAGGACAAAAGTTGAACTTTGCACAAATGTCAATTCGAAGCCGTTCAGCCACGCTTTTGGCAATGCCTTGTTAGCGGCTGGCATTTTCATTATTTTGGTTGTTTTTTAAGTAAAACGCTGTTTCACATAAATCCCTCATGTGTTTACTTAATTCTTCTGGATTAGAAATTAAATAATTGTAGTCTTGTACTGAAATGATTCTCTTAAAATAATCATATTTCAGAGTGGCACCATGAAATAATTTCGCTCTCATTATGCCTGCAATTTCAACAGCATCAATATTTGACAAATTATAATTTCTGACCGAATTATTGTGGTTTAAAGTTGGCGAATAATTATTCTTAGCAAAAAACGATTTTACATGTTTGCGAGATTCATGATTACTTTCTGTAATACTTTCTAGTACCATAAAATATCTGGCACATTTGTATATATGATTAGTCTCTTTGTTTGCGTCATGAAAAAGTGACAAGGAAAAATTTTGATTATCAATTATTTTTTCAGCGTTATTAATGAATGAAAGTTTCTCTTCTAAACTAATCCATAGTCTGTGCAATCTGTTATACTGAACTAATTCAGTTTTATACATAATTTTTTCATTCATTTTTACAACTTTAAAAAACTCAACGGGGGATTGACCTGATATTAAAGAAAGAAACAGTTTTGCTTTTTCAAGATGAACACTACATTCTTTCTCAAAATTTAATATGTTAGATTGCGATTCATTGGATTTATAAAGTATATAACAAACAGGAATATTATCGGAATAATCCTTATCAAATGTTTCAATATTAGATACTGCGTATTTATATTTGAATGTTTCAAAGAAATCCTTTATATAATCAATGTAGTGATTATGATACAAAGATTTCAATGGTACCAGAATTGTGTTATTATATATTTCTATTATTTCGTCGATTGATGGTCCATAAACTAATAGTCCAAAGTAGTTTTCTTCTTTAAGATAGTTTTCAATAATTTTCATCTTCGGTTAAATGCTTGCTGCTAACGGTTGACGGATTTGCGACAGTAAAAAATATAGCAACGAAGTTGCGTGTATTTTTTATTTAGCAAATTCGATGATGTACGCAGTTCGGAGCGATAGCGATGAAATGTGTACATTATCGGATGTAATCCGTCAACCGATGTGACGCGATTCGTAGCATAGCGGAGAATTGCGTCACATCGTTTTGGGTATTGCCGAAGGCGGGGAAATCGAAGCGGAAAGTTTCGATTTTGCACCGAGGCGAGCCAAAACGAATTTTTATGAGTTAAATTTAAAAATATAAAACGAATAAAATTCGTTTTTGGCGGAAAATTATGGTAGAACCTTGAATTTACCACTTTAGCCCCGCTTTTGGCAATACCTTGTTAGCTGTAGTTGCAATTTGCAAATTTTTTATCTAGTCTGTAAAATCACAATACCGCCTTTTAAATCTAAATGTGGAAATTTATCTTGATAATCATTTTTACTTAAGATTTTTATATTTTTTATTGAGTTCAAGTCAATTAAGACATTTGTTTTTAAATTCTCTGAACTTACAGGATATCCGTCAATGATAAGTAGACCAAATTCAGGAATACTCAAATTTTTAATAGTTTTATTTTTTAAGTTTTCAGATTCAATGATATTACTATTTCCGTTCGATTTTATATTAATAGTTTTATATTTTTTATTTTTTGTAATTCTGTTAACTTGTTCTTTACTCGAATAAAAATTTTTAAAATTTATTTTCAGTGTGTCAAAAAAGACAGAATAACCACTTTCTTGAAGTTTAACAATTCTAGTATGATTATATGTAATTGATCTACTTTTACAAGAAAATAAAATCAAAGCAAATATAATAGTGTAAAAAAGTTTTTTGATTTTCATTTAGTCGGTCTGATTTTGTGCAATTACAGCTAACGGGAAACGTATTGCTGAAGTGCGGGCTTTTACACCTGAAATTTCTACTAAAAACTGCACGAAGCAAAAAATGTTTTCCGCTGACTAAATTAATAAAAAAATGGAGGCGGAAACATTTTTTGCGACTAAATTTCACAAAATTTTCAACGCAAGAGCCTTCAATCCCGCATTTTAGCAATACGATGTTAGGCGAAGTTATTTATTATTTTCTTTATTTTCAAGATGTTTTCACTGTTTTTACCATAATCAATCAAGGTTGTTGGTAATTGTGGCTTACTCGTAATTTCATACTCAAATTCATTAGTGCTTCCTTTTGTAATTTCAATGTTTTCGCCCCAAGAATATAAACTAATAGATGTTCTTATAATGATTTTGTCTGAAGTAAGGTTTATTGATTTGTATTTAGTTTTTAATTCATCAAATATTTCTTTTAAAGTTAATTTTGAAGTAAATGTTGATTTTTGATTAACTTTAAAGTCCAAGTCAGAGGCATTTCTTATTCCATTTTTTTTCATTTTAACCACTTGAAGTAATCCAAGAATTATGGTCATAAGAAGTCCAAAGATTAATGCTTTTATACTAATTTCTTTTATTTCAATTTTTTGATTTGAAAATAATTCTGGAATTACTAACATAAATCCAAATATTAATGCTGTGACAGTGAATATTTTTAATAAAAATTTAATTGTTGATTTCATTTTCTTATAATTTCGCCTAACGGTTGACGGATTTGCGACAGTAAAAAATATAGCAACGAAGTTGCGTGTATTTTTTATTTAGCAAATTCGATGATGTACGCAGTTCGGAGCGATAGCGATGAAATGTGTACATTATCGGATGTAATCCGTCAACCGATGTGACGCGATTCGTAGCATAGCGGAGAATTGCGTCACATCATTGTTTTTTCACGAAACTGATCTAGCATTTGTTTCGTAAAAAAACAGCTATATCCGCATTTCGTAAAATTAAAAACAAATATAATTATTTTTTTGTAAATTAGATACTTATAAAAATAAAATTCATGTATCACGAAGTAATTTGATGTAAAATGTAATAATGAATGTATGGATAGCGAAACAATTCTAAAAACGTTGCAAAATCGATTAAAATTACAACGATATGCAAACAATACCATAAAATCGTATTGTGGTTACGCTCAAGTTTTCTTAGAGCAGATGGAAAAATACAATAGATTAGATGAAATTCCTATTTCAGAAATCGAATTGTTTATCAATACAAAAGTAACTCAAGAAAATATCAGTGTTTCCTATCAACGTTCTTTGGTTGGGGCAATTAAAAAAGTATTTGAATTAGTTGAAAATCAGAAAATCGAATTAAATTATCTTTATCCGAAACGAAAAGTTAATAAATTACCAACTTTCTTTTCTCAAGAAGAAGTACGAAATTTATTAAATGCAACAGAAAATTTAAAACATAAAGCTATTCTTACCATAATCTATAGCTGTGGATTGCGACTAAGCGAATTGATAAATTTAAAAATTGCAGATATAAAATCGGAAAGTGATTTACTTCTTATTCGTCAAAGTAAAGGTAACAAAGATCGAATAGTAGCTTTGCCAGATAAACTTTTGTTATTATTGAGAGAATATTATAAGGTTTATCAACCTAAAGACTTTTTGTTTGAAGGGGCTAAAGGGAATCAATACAGCGAAAGGAGCGTCCAATTAATTTTAAAAAATGCTATGAGTAAAGCTGGTGTTTTATCAAAAGGCAGCGTACATACTTTAAGACATTCATATGCTACTCATCTTATAAAAAGTGGAATTGATGTACGTGTAGTTCAAGAATTATTAGGTCATAACGACATTAGAACTACCATGATTTATACGCACATTACAGATATTGATAAAAAATCGACACCAAGTCCTTTAGATTTTTTGTGATAATTTGTAAAATCTAACACATTATTTTATCTCAACAATCTTCACCACCTCACTTTTCAATACTTTAGTGCCTGCCTCATTATAAGTTTGCTCTACAGTCACTTTAATTTTATCATATTTAGGAGTTGGAAAATCTAACAATTCTCCAATGTTTTTATATCCAAATGCTTTTGCCAAAAGAGTTATGTGACGGGTGCTATATTTATGTCGCTGTGTATAAGATTCAACATTACTAACAAAGCTTCTAGCAACCCCCATTTTTAGGCTTAGTTCATCTTTAGTTATCCTATTAACTTTTCTGAGATTTTTCACATGATTAATTAAATCAAAATCAAATTGTGTAGTTTCAAATTCGAATATTTTATTCATTTAACTAAAAATAATCACCCAACATATTGGGTTTTAATTAAAATTGTTTATATTTGTATAAGCGAATTGATAATTAGACTTTTAATAGTCATAATTAAAACGATGAATCTCGAATCGAAACGACCAATTTTACCTCGAGAGTTTCGTGAAATCGCTCCATGTCTCAAAAGTTTTGTACTTTCGTAATACGGCATGGGCGGTTTTCACATATGCTTTAGGGGTAACTTTTAAACTTTCGAGTTTATAAGCTGGGTTTGGTCGCCCACGGTACTAAAGTGTGAAGCCGCCTTGCTTTTTTTGCAAGTATTTCTTCATACACGAGAAACATCGTTCCACAAAACCCAACACAAAATGAGAACGAAACAATTTCAATTCATCCGTAAAAAACCTCCAGACAAAGTCTGTTCGTTTTTTCCATTCTTTTAAAGAACAATTCTCCGTTTTATAACATTTAACGGAACGTAAAGAAAAGGTTCCCCTTTCTTTACTCGCTCTCTATCAGAGCCTCGGTAATGAGACTTTGACAGCTAGGTTATACTTTTATTTTTCGCACATTAAAAGTAAACCCTTTATTGCCATTTTCCAAATTTATTGGGGCTACTACCTGATTTAAGTTGTAAGTAATGAGTTATAAGTAATGAGTTAAATGTATGATGTACAGATTAGATGTTAGATATGAGAATTGAGATTTTAGAGTTGTACTATGTAAAAAGTAGA
>NZ_DFRA01000003.1:0-17430 GCF_002378465.1 Empedobacter sp. UBA3475
CTTTAATCGAAATATTAATAAGCTAAAAACTCAAATTATTTAAAATGCACAACGGGTTAAAACTATAATTTATATCATGTTTTAAAAGGAAGGTTTATTTCCAGAACTCGTCGTTGTAATCGTCTTCAACTTTTTGATGTGATTCCTCTAATTTTAATCCAATAGCAGCAAAATCGTCTTCATTGATATATTCGTCCAAAAATGGAAACCATGCACGTTCTTCAAATCGGATATGATCATGAAGTTTTGTTGCAAAATCACTTAATAAATTTGTGTCAGGTTGTTTGGCAATTAATTCAATTAAACGTTCGATTTCGATATGTTCTGCCTTAATTTGTGTATTGTGTTGTTCGTCCGAAAAAGGAAAGATAATTTGTTCTTCTTCTTTGAAATGTTCTTTTAGATGACTTTTCCAAAAGTAATCGACATAAGTTGCCATGCGTTCTGGTTCAATGTTTTTATTTAAACCTTGTTGTATTTTCCAACTGCACAGTAAACCAAAATGATGATCTTTTGACAAAAGAACAATATGTTGATTTCGTTTCATAGTAATTGATTATGGTTAAATAATTAATTAAAATTACAAAATATTTCGAATAAAACACTGAATGAGTTAAGTTTATATGAAAAAGTTTAATTTAAAAAGAACTTCTGTTTCATTTGAGAAATTCTTGAACATTGATTAATTTTGAGGAATGAAAGCAAGTTTTGAACCGTACAAATTGATTTTTAAACAAGCAAGTGGTACTTCACGCGGAGTGTTGACCGAAAAACTGACTTATTTATTAACCATAGAAGAAGGAAAAAAATATGTAGGAGAATGTGGTTTATTCCAAGGGTTGAGTTTTGATGATCGACCTGAATATGAAGAAAAATTACATTGGGCATGCGAGAATATTGATTTAGGAATTGAAACATTATGGAGTCAATTGAGAGAATGGCCTTCGATTCAATTTGGATTGGAGCAAGCGTTTCAAAGTATGTCAGCCAATCGATACAATGATCATTACGATGATTGTTATAATCCTAATTTGTATGAATCATCGTTCTCATCTGGTGATGTCGGAATTCAAACCAATGGATTAATTTGGATGGGTTCGGTAGAATTTATGCGCGAACAAATTCAAGAAAAATTAGCGTTAGGTTTCAATTGTATCAAGATTAAAATCGGTGTTGATTGGGAAAATGAGCATAAGATTATTCAACAATTAAGACAAGACTTTTCTGCGGATCAATTAGAATTAAGAGTAGATGCGAATGGAGGTTTTACGTTTGAAGAAGCAAAAGTGGTCTTACAACAATTGGCAGAATTAAAAATACATTCGATTGAACAACCTATCAAAACTGGACAAATCGATTTGATGACGGAATTGTGTGCTACAACACCGACACCAATTGCGTTGGACGAAGAATTAATTGGAATTGTTCATCAAGAGGATAAATTCGAATTGTTAGAAAAAATCAAACCGCAATATATTATTCTAAAACCAAGTTTGGTTGGTGGAATCAGAGGTTCGTTGGAATGGATTAATGCGGCAGATACATACGAAATTCCGTTTTGGATAACGTCTGCTTTGGAAAGCAATATCGGTTTAAACGCTATTGCACAATGGACGGCAATTTTATACCCAGAAATGCCACAAGGATTGGGAACAGGAGGTTTGTTTACAAACAATTTTCCGAGTAGATTAGAATTAAGAGGAGAATATTTATTTCGAAACAAATTAGCATGAATAAAGTAATTATCGCAATTTTTGTAACAATCGTTTTAATGAGTTGTCAAACGACAAAAAAAACAATTGATTTAGTTGCAATCCAAAAATATCAAACCGAATTGGCGACTTTTTACACTGATCCTAAAACGACGCCATTGGTAGACGAAGAAAAAACGAATTTCAAAGGGATTACATTTTTTCCGATCAGTGAAAAATATATTGTGAAAGCGAAATTTACGCCAATCAAAAATGGAAAGGTGATTCCGTTTCCTACTTCTGCGAAGAAAATCAAAAATTACAAAGAATACGGAACGGTGACATTTATGTTGGATAATGTTGAACAAACGCTGACGGTTTATCAATCTTCACCAATTATGGAGAAATATGCAGACAGTTTGTTTTTACCTTTTATGGACGAAACAAACGGCGTGACGTCTTATGGAGGTGGACGTTATTTGGATTTGACAACAAAAGATTTGGGTACAACAGCCAATGAAATTACGTTAGATTTTAACCAAGTGTATAATCCATATTGTGCATATAGCAAACATTACAATTGTCCGATTCCGCCAGCGAATAATGTGTTGGATGTCGAAATTAATGCAGGTGTAAGTTATCATAAATAGAATGTTGTATTTAGATTTTTCTCAACCTAATTTTGATGTCAACGCTATTGAAGTTACCAACGAATTTGAACAATCCGTAAAAGATTTTTTGGTTGAATGGTTTTCTGATTCTGAGGTGATGATTGCGCATACTTCGGGGTCTACTGGAACTCCGAAAGAGATTATTTTAACCAAAAAAAATATGCGAAAAAGTGCGAATATGACGGGAAAATATTTGCATTTAGAGAAAGGAAATTCGGCTTTATTGGTGATGCCTGTTACTTATATTGCTGGAAAATTGATGTTGGTTCGTGCAGTAGAAATCGGATTGAAATTGATTTGTATGCAACCAACTTCTCATATTTCTTTGAATGAAATTAATCGTGGAATTTCACAAAATTTTACCTCTATTGATTTTGTTGCGTTAACGCCTATGCAAGTTGAAAATTCGTTAGATTTTGTTTCAAGATGTCAAAAGTTAATTATCGGAGGAGCGCCTCTTTCGGAGAAAGTGAAACAAGAATTGTTTGCTTTTGAGAACGAAGTCTACGAAACATATGCAATGACGGAGACGATTACACATATTGCGTTTAAACAAGTTGCGAATCAAAAATATCCTAATGCAGAACAAGTTTTTGAAGCGTTTGATGAGGTAACGATTTCACAAGATGAGCGAGGTTGTTTGGTGATTGATACGCCTTATGATGGATTGCAAGTTGTAACGAATGATGTGGTTGAATTGATTGATACACGAAAATTTAACTGGATTGGTAGAGCGGATAATGTGATTAATTCGGGTGGAATAAAATTATTTCCAGAACAAATAGAAAATAAGCTGAAACCGTTCATTGATTCTGATTTTTATATCACTTCAAAAACGGATGAATTATTAGGTCAGAAATTAATTTTAGTTGTGGAAGGAGAGCAGAGGAGCTTGGATTTTTCTTTGGCAGATTTAACTAAATACCAACAACCGAAAGAAATTGTTTTTATCGATCAATTTCCACGAACTGAAAGTGGAAAAGTAAAAAGACAACAGTTTTAGAACCGACCTATTTTTTATTTTGTTCGTGTATTTTACCTAAAAATAGCTTAATTTTAGCACTACTAAAAAACTTATACTGTGGATTACAATAAACTTTTTAATGATATTTTTTTCTTGATTCTTGACGACGAGATGGATGAGAATCAATATCCCATTTGGAAAAGTTTTTCGTTTATTCACAATCCGATTCAGCAATTAATTAAGGCACAAGATTTATTAAATCAGTTGCTACACGAATATCCAAAAGATAAAAAAGCACTTTTTCTGAAAGGAGTTGTTCAGCGCAATTTAAACTTCAACGAAGAGTCGATTTTGTATCTTTTAGAAGCAAAAAAGGAAGATTATTACTTGTATGCGGCGAATTTCTACATTGCCGAATATTATATTCATAAATTGAAATTTGAGGAAGCACAAAAGTATTTGAAAGAAATAGAAATTGTGTATCCTACCAATCAACGATTTCTTTTCTTATCAATTTTAGTGAGTTTGGAATTGTTTGAATTTGATGAAGCTAAACGATATTTGAATATTTTGTATCAATTGGTTGAGGATAAACAAGTTTTAGAATTATTGAGTAAAAATCTTCAGATCACAGAAGAAATTGTCTTGAAAACGACAAATCGATTGGTCTTAAAAAATTTCAAGTTGAGAAGTTTTAATTATAATCTTCAGCTCAAAACAAATTTGATTGCTTTTTATAAGAATTTCGCTGATATCGGGGTTAATTTTAATGGAATCAATTGCTTTATAATGGCACTTACCTTGAAGCAAATTACGTTGTATCCGACGTTTCATAATCTTGAAATTTATAATGTTCAAACGATTTTAGATTATATTGATGTTGATAAAAAAGGGATTCAAATGCGCTTAGAAGACATTGATTTTGACCATGATTTTGTCAAAAATTACCACGAATATTTAGAAGTCGAAATTCTATTGAAAGAAGATTAGTTTTTTTACTCAACTACATTTTTCTCAAGGAAATATTTTTGTTGTGATCTTGAATCGAGTTGAAGATGACTGAAGTAGTTTAGAATAATCTGAGATTCTTCGACAGGTTTAGAATGACAATAATGTCAAGTTGAGTTTATTTCAGTTTTGCATAAATAGATGAAGACTTTTCTATTGAAATGATAAATAGGTAACGTGAATAAAAGTGGACAATCAGAAAAAAAACTTTAATTTTGCTAAAATTTATAAGATGGAATTTGTTCAAGATAAGGAAGAAGTTTTTGATAACGTCGAGTTGTTTTTGGAAAGTCTAGAAGTTGGAACGGATGAAGAAAAAAAGAAATCGATTCAGTTAATCAAAAAATCAAAAACATTTTTGGTGATTGATGCGGACGAGGTGATGGTTTTTGCGCCAAGTACATTTATTGGAATTAAAGAAAATAACATTCAGCAGTTTACAGGGAAGTTATTGGAGCACGAAACTAATCCCATTCTAACGAAATTGTTCGGTTCTACACCAAAAATTGATAAAACTTTGGACGAATTATTTTTAGATTTTTGCGACGAAATAGAAGTTAATCGCAATGATGTTGGGATTTCCCGAGATTATTGGATTATAAAAAATATGTAAAAAAAAGAGCTTTTCATCTACAACTGAAAAGCTTTTTTCTCTTAAAAGGCTAAAGAATAACATTGATTTTTGCTTTGCTAATAGGTTTTATTCCAGCCAAAGCGCCATCAATTTCGCACTTCAACAAACCACTTCCGCCACCATAATGATGGATTTGCTTTATCGTAGGGAAATAAGTGCTTATCCATTCCTCCATTTTCTCTACCTCCGAAGCACCAATTCCACTACTGTATAATATTATTTGGATATTATTTGTTGATACGTATCCTTTCAATTCTTCTTGTGAGCAGGTACAAAATGCTTTCCAGTTTTCATTTTTGTTAATCACGCGTTCTAACGTGTCTACAATTTCTTTGTTTTTACCATAAACGGCGATTTGTACTTGCATATTAGATTAATTTTAAGGCAAATTAACAACACAACGCATGGTCTAACATTGATTTACGATAAGAAATAAATGACATAAAAAAAAATCGTTCCAATTCGAAACGATTTCTATGTTTTATTGTTGATTTTCTAATTGTGCTAATCTTTCGGCAGCTAAATAAAATTCAGGATTCAACTGCAATGCTTTTTTGTATTCCTCTACAGCTTCGGCTTGTTTCTCAAATTTTTCTAGGATTGCGCCTTTGTTGTAGTATGATAAGAAATGATTTGGATTTAACTCGATTGATTGATTAAAATCGTTCAATGCATTTTCTAAATCATTCAAAACAAAATAAGTATTTCCTCTGTTGTAATACGACAAGAAATGTGGTTTCATTTCGATTACTTTCGAATAATCTTCGATTGCTTTATCCAATTGTTGTAATTGATCGTAGCAAAATGCACGATTGTGGTAACATGATTCGTAATCTGGATTAATTTCTAAAGCTTTATTGAAACATTCGATCGCCTCATCGTATTTGTTCAAATTCATCAATACATAACCTTTTTGATGATAAGCTACAAAACTTGCCGGATCAATCTCGATCACTTTATCAAAATTCTCAGCTGCTTTTGTTGGATTATATTGATTGAAATTTGCCATTCCTCTGTAGAAATAGAAGTTTGGATTTTTATCATCTAATTCAATTGCTTTATCAAAATCCTTGATTGCATCTGTATTTTGTTTCATATAATATTGGCTCAATCCACGACCGAAATATGAATTTGCCACTTCTATTTGACGCTTAATCGATAATGTAAAATAATCAATCGCTTTTCTATACTGACCTTTGCGGAGATATTGACTCCCATCTTCATAAAAACTCATAGTTCAATATTACAACAAACTCTTTAAATTTTAAATAAAAAATTTTAGAAAAGTTTATCTTTACGCAAAACAACACACATGAAAATAGAACATTTAGGGATTGCCGTAAAAGATTTGGGATTATCGAATGAATTATTTGAAAAATTATTGGGAAAAGCACCGTACAAAGAAGAAGCAGTGGAGTCGGAAGGTGTGAGAACCTCTTTTTTTGAAGTAGGCGAATCGAAGATTGAATTGGTCGGTTCTGAAAAAAATGATAGTGCTATTGAAAAATATTTAGAAAAAAATCGCGAAGGAATTCACCATATTGCTTTTGGAGTAGATGATATCGAAGTCGAAATAGAGCGTCTTAAAAATCAAGGGTTTACTTTTATTAACGAAACGCCAAAATTAGGAGCAGATAATAAGCGTATTGTTTTTTTGCATCCTAAAACAACAAATGGCGTATTGGTAGAGCTTTGCGAAGATGTAAAATAATTTTGAAGTTCAAAAAAATAGCTTTAATATTGCAAACGAATTAGGTGATAGCTTCCTTTTTATTGCTTAATTCTCTGGTCCTATAACTCAGCTGGTTAGAGTAGCTGACTCATAATCAGCAAGTCCTTGGTTCGAGCCCAAGTGGGACCACAAAAGCACCTTTTAAAGGTGCTTTTTTTTGTTTAATTACGTTGATTTTTAATCATTTAGCATTTTTACTACATTTTAAAATCACCATTTTTTACCATAGTTTTGATACCCGTTTGATACCCATTTTATATATTAGCGTTTTATTATTGAAAATCTATAGATGTCAGAAACTAAAAATGCATTTTTACGCTATCAAGTATTAGACGAATGTTTCTCTAATTTTCATAAAAAATATTTTTTAGAAGATATAATTCGTGTTTGTTCACAAAAACTTTCAGATTATTACAGTTACGAGATTTCTGTATCGAAAAGAACAATTCAATACGATATAGATTTTATGAAGGGTTCAGGAGGTAATTTTGCGCCAATTGAAAAATTTAAAGAAGGTCGTAAATCTTATTATAGATATTCTGATCCGTCTTATTCTTTTATGAAAAAGGATTTAGATGCGAATGAATCTGCCGTATTAAAAGATGCATTAATTACAATGTCTCGTATAAAAGGTTTACCTGGTTTTGATTGGTTAAGTAAAATGCAGGTTCAGTTGGAAACAGCATTGGATATTGATACGAGTAAAGAGAAAATAATCAGTTTTGAAGGGAATGATTATCTAAGAGGAATTGAATATCTTCATCAATTATATCGTCAAATCATCAATAAAGAGGTGTTAGAAGTCTTGTATCATCCTTTTACTCTAGAGAATCCAATTTCAATTCATATTTCTCCATATTATTTAAAGGAATATAACAACAGATGGTTTTTATTAGGGATGAATCATGATGAAAATTATATTCAAACTTTGGCTTTAGACCGTATTGTTTCAGTTGAAAGTACTACTTTTGAGTATATTGAGAGTACGATTGATTTCGAAATTTATTTTAATGAGATTATAGGAGTTACAAATTTTCAAGATAAGAAAGTAGAGAAGGTTAAAATTGAATTAGTGAATGATATTATACCTTATCTTGAAACTAAACCACTTCATGAAGAACAGTGGATTGAAGGTAATATCTTGGAATTGAATATTAAACTAAACTACGAATTAGAAAGTTTAATACTATCATTTGGAGATAAAATGAAAGTAATCGAGCCTGAATCTTTAAGGTTAAAATTAAAAGAGAGAATTAAAAAAATGAATAATTTTTATTAGATGCAATTAGATTGCACCATAAGCTTCTAAGTTTGCATCAATAAAACAAATCAGTTCTTTGGAATACCTGACATAAATATTGAATTTTGATTACTGGTATAATTTCGATTAAACAACGATCGGTAATCACCCTCTATAAGAGGGACAATGTGATGAAGTAATACATAGATAATATTTTTATTATTTTAATATTATTTTATTTTTATTATTTATGAATGATCCTCTATAAAGCTTCTTCATTTTACGATAGTAATCGCTTCAATAAATAAGCTTTATAATTAATCATTCAGTTATCAATTATTTTTAATTGTTTACATAAAGAATATACAGGTATTCCATTGGATTTATAGCTAACCAAATCACTATGAAAAATTCTCTTACTGTTGCTCAAATTACTGAAATCAAAGAAAACTTCTTAAAAATAGAAAGTTTAAATGATTTATGTATTGTATTAAATCAAACAAATGAGTTAACGCAAATAAAGCATACAATAGAAGTTGAACAATTAGCAAAACTTTCAAATCCAGCGTTAGCAAAAAATCGATACAGAGAATTTACGATTAAAAAAAAATCTGGAGCAGATCGTAAAATCAATGCTCCGATTAGTGAATTAAATTTAATTTTAAAATCGTTAAATCAATTATTTAACTTCATATATACTCCTCATACAAATGCATTTGGGTTTGTAGCAGGTAAATCAATTGTAGATAATGCTAAAATGCATACCAACAAAAAGTATGTATATAACATTGATTTAAAAGACTTCTTTCATTCTTTTGATAGAAATCGAGTTAAAATGGGGATTTGGTATCAATTATTTGAAGGTGATAAATCTAAAGAAAAGATTTCATTCATTCTAGCTTGCTTAACTACGCATCCATTAATGATTGAGGGTGAAACTAAGATTGTATTACCTCAAGGTAGTCCAACATCTCCTTCGTTGACAAACCTTCTTTGCTATAAATTAGATCGTCAATTAAAAGGTTTAGCAAAACGTTTTAAACTAACCTATTCTAGGTATGCAGATGATATCACTTTTTCATCAAATTATGATGTATATTCTAATCCAACATTTACGTTGGAATTAAACCGTATCATTACAGCACAAAATTTAATGATTAATCAAGCGAAAACACGTCTGCAAGGAAACGGTTATCGTAAGGAAGTAACAGGTATTACAGTAAATGAATATGCTAATGTTTCTCAGAAATACGTGAAACAACTAAGAATGTGGATATTTTTCATCGAGAAATATGGGATAGAAAAGGCGACAGAAATCTTTAAAAAAGACTATTCGAAAGAGAAAGGTCATGTCAAAAGTATGAATGCTTCTATGCTTAATGTAATTGAAGGTAAATTATTATACCTTGGAATGGTACGTGGGAAAGACGATGAAAAGTTTTTAACTTTAAAAAATCGATTCTATAAGTCAATAGGAAAAGTATCTAAAATTGATAAAGTTTTAAACGCTTGGGAAGAAGCGGGAATTTCTAAAGCAATGGATATCTATTATAATAATAAACGAATTTCATTAACTGATTTCTTAGATAATGATGACATAAATAGTATCCTTGATATAATGGGATTTGATGCTGATGATTCCAATAATAAAAAGAATTCTAATATAATTTTTACTTTATAAAATGGACAGTAAGAAATATGACTTCATTCAAAAACTTTTGAATGATAAGAGATTGAACGCCGCGCAAAGAGATCGTGTTTTAGCTCTTACTCAAAAAGAAATAGAGAAGGATTCATTTCAATTCAAAACTATTGAAGAAAGGTTAGTTAATCTTGAAAATATTACGAAGGATAAAAAAGGTATGGAAGAATCAGGGGTAAATAATGATGAAACTGTAGATGTTTTTGATATAACGTATATTTCTCCAAAAAATACATATAAATTCCTATTAAATTTTAATCAAAATCCCATTTTGAAATCAACTTGTCACGATATAGATAGTAATGAGTTAGAAAACATAAAAAAATATTGTGGAGGAATTGAATATTCATTTAAAAAGCATTTAGAAAAAGTTATAGAAGAATATTCAAAATTTGAAAATCAATTTGCACCACCTTATTTAAAAGCTTTGATAAGAGGTTATTTAACAGGACTTGATTATAAAGGTGACATTTTAGAAAATGGTTGGAGTTCACAGAATATTAAATTTAATTGGTCTAGTGAAGAGTTATTAATTTGGTCGGAAAATAATCCTGGTGTTCCTCCTCATTTAAGTGATGGATTAGCTAATCAAATTCAACAATTAGGATTCGAATTTTCTAATCCAATTAAAATTAAAGAATCCATTAATAGTTTTTATGATTTTAAAAATTTAGTCATTTACTTTAAAAAGTTATTCCATATACGAGCGGATAATTCTCTACTAAAATTGGTGAATTTTGTAAATGAGAAATTTCAAGATCAAATAGATTTTATAATTGAAACAGAATCATTTCCTGAAATGATAGAGTTTTTTGTTGATGTTGATAAATTTTTACAAGCTTATTCAAAAATTATTGAATTAATCATTGAATTAGATAATTTAACCAAACCAAAAGTTGTATTAAGTCTTGAAGAAGTAGATGGTAAGATATTATTCGGAATACTACATAAAGATTCTATTTATAAGAAGAGCTTAATAAACACAAAAGAAAGGATCGGGGATAAATACAGAAATTTGATTAATAATCAAATAAATGGAAATTGTAATCTAATTCTTGAAGCAGATTTTGAATCTGATGAATCTTATAGATTAGGAATTTGGAATAAAAAAGATTTATGGAAAACATCACGCCCAAAAGAAGAGGTTTTAAAGGAAAAAGTAGGAGGTGTAAAACATATTTTAGAAATTATTAAAGGTTAGCAAATGATTTATTTGATTGATGATAAAAAATTGAGACAAGAGAAAGATTATAATTGGTCTACTAGTAGATTCGAAGAATTTAATGATATTATTTCTCCAATTTATACATTAGATGAATTGACTCAAAATAGCAAGAAAATCTTCAAGGAAGGAAATGTTGTTCTTTACCATGAATCCTTTCTAGATTTAACACCTTTAAGAAATGAGGCTATAGATAGAAGAAAAGGAATAGAAGAAAAGGCTATATCTAATAATCTTTCAGTGGTATTTTTTAGTGGATCTAAAAATTCAAGAGATATAAAGAATAACATTGCTAATATTCCAGTTTCAGCATTCTATAATAATCTTGAAATATTTCTGGAGAAATATAGGAATGAGGATTTAAATCTTAATTATCTATTGTTTGGAGAAAATTATAAACTTGAAGAAGATTTACAGACTAAAATAAAAGTTGCTGTAGAATTTTCTCAGACATTACCTCCTTTAGAAATAGATGATTTATACTTACATATTAGACCTGCTTTTAATAGTGTTAAGAATTTATTTACAAAAGCAAAGGAACAAGTCGTATTTAATAATGTTTCTGATAATGAATTCTCCTCATTTATATTTTCTAATTTAAATAAAGAAGAATATAAAACCATCTATTTACCGATTAGTTTAGGCTCTGTATTATCAGATTTTAACGGCTTAAGATTAGCAACTCATATTAGATGTACATCAACTTTAAACCAATTAACTCCTATCGTTATTTATAGTAATATAGATTTGAGCTATTTATTAGGTAATGAATATTTTAATATTCTAAATACTAAAAATATATTCTTTGTGAATTATATGATTGATTCATTTGATTTAAATCTTAAATCTTTTACAATTGAAGATTTACCTTCTGAAATGGCTAAACTTAAGCTAGAAGTTCCTAAAGATTATTATGATAATCATTCAGTTGCAAATGAATGGGGGATATATCAACTAGCACGAAATGCGAATATTCCAATAAGTAATGTTGAAGGATTCGATCAGAAAAAACTAGAAACGATTTATTTCAAATGGTTAATTGCGAAAAATAATTTATTGAAGCCAATTGAAGAAGAAGTGATAGTTGAACAAAAAAAATATTCTGAGCAACTCTCAGGGTTAAAAGTATTAGGAAAAATTGATGTTTCAAAATTCTCAAAAAAATGAAAATTTTACTAATTGACGATTTAGCTGAAAAAGGTTGGAAAAGTATCTTAGAATTGGCAGTTATAAAAGAAACAGGGTCGATTGAATCAGCAATAAATATAGAGGAGGCATATATAAAATTAAATAATAAATATGATGTAATTTTCTTGGATATGAGGCTTTCTGAAGCAGATCATAATGTAAAAAATGTTGAAGAATATTCAGGATTTAAATTATTAAAACATATTAAAAATGAATTCACTTCTATTAATTTTTCTTCTCCTATAATTTTATTTACAGCTTCAACTAAGATTTGGAATATTGATAAATTTAAAGAATATGGTGTAGATTGTTTTTATATAAAAGAGCATCCTGATCATATTTATTCATCAGAATTCTCAAAAGAAAATTTAAAAAATCTACAAGAATCTTTTTTAAATCTAATTAAAGAGGGTTATAAAAGATATATTATATGGAAAAAATGTATTGAAATTATAAATTGTATTGATTCACATAAATATTTTAAGAGAACAGACAAAAGATTTATTAACGTAAAACAAAGGATTATTGATAAATTAAAATTAGGTTACGGACAATTGTTTTCAAAACAGAGTTTTATAGAGAAGAATACCTTTGAATATGATAAGGAGTCAGTTTCTTTTATCATCTTTTTTTCCATTCTAGAAGAGATTTCAAAAGGATATACTGACATTAATAATACTTGGGATGGAAGATATAAAAGATCGACAAATTGGAAATTTAAAAATGGCGATTTCTTTATAGAATACATTGATAATGAAATATGTAAAGTGAATTTTAATAAATATAGTGAGCTAGTTGATTTTGAAGCTTCGGAATACAAGTATTTTAATGATAATACTATAAACTTAAGTGATCAAATATTTAGTTTAATTTATGCTTATACAAAAGATAAACACAGTAATTTAATTAAATCTTTCAATGATTTAAATTACTTCCGTAATAAAAGTGATTATACACATAGTAATGTCCAAATTATTTTTAATGATAACCTAACAACAGATATAAAATCAGAAGAATCTTTTCATAAGAATATAGAAATGCTTAATTTTTTATTTAATCTGTTAAGGTTAGCATAATCTAAATATTTTATTGTTTCTGAAAATAACGCATTGATTTTACTTATACTTTTTTATATATTTTATTTATAATATTTTAAATGGCAATTTTTTACCCAACTTTAGACGAAATAAAAAATTTTAGAGTTAAACCAGAATTTGGAGAATTACATATATTGAATTTCTTAAATGAATTTTTAGATGATACTTTTGAAATATTTTTTAATCCTTTTCTTAACGGTGACCGCCCTGATATAATAATAATGAAAAAAGGACAGGGTGTTCTTATTATTGAAGTCAAAGATTATAATTTAGATCTCTATAAATTAGATGAAAAGAAGAATTGGGTAGTAAAGTCAATTAATCAAAAAATTAAATCGCCTATTTCTCAGGTACTTCAATATAAAGAAAATTTATTCAATTTACACATTGAGAAATTACTACAATTAAAAATATCAGATATTAAAAATTTTAATACTGTTAAGTGTGCTGTTTATTTTCATAATGCAACGAATAGAAGTATTTCTGATTTATTGATCAAACCATTTGAACACGATAGAAAATATTTAGATTTTTTAAAATATAATGTTTCGTTAATCGGTAAAGATGATTTAAATCCAGAATCATTTACAAGGATTTTAAAAGAATGTTACTTAATTTCAAAAAATCCATCGTATTATTTTACGGATGAAATGTATACAAGTATTAAGAGATTTTTAAATCCTCCATTTCATTTTAAGGAGCAAGTAAAAGGTGAAATAATCTATTCTGAGAAGCAGAAAGAAATTATTTATGCAGGATCGGTGAAAAAAGAGCAAAGAATAAAAGGAGTCGTTGGTTCTGGAAAAACAACAATTTTAGCAGCACGTGCAGTACAAGCAGTTAAGAGGAATAATGATAATATACTTATTCTTACATTCAATATCACGTTAAAAAATTATATAAAAGATAAAATAAGTTTAGTTAGAGAAGATTTTGATTGGCGTAATTTCTATATTTCAAACTATCATTTATTTATAAAAACAGAATTAAATAATATAGGTATTTCAATTATGGTACCGGATGGTTTTGATAAATATACAGAAGAACAAAAAGAAATTTATTTTGAGCAAAATTACTATTCAAATGTTAAATTATTTGAAGAGAACAAAAGTAAATTAAAGACTTATAAGGCAATATTTATTGATGAAATTCAAGATTATAAAAGGCCTTGGATGGATATTTTAAAAAATTTCTTTTTAGAAAAAGATGGAGAATACGTTTTATTTGGAGATGTAAAACAAAATATATACAACAATAAAACTGAGAATAAAGATATCGTAACTAATGTTAGGGGTGTTATAGAATTAAAGAAAAGTTATCGTTCTGATTTTAAAATTCAAGATCTTACAATTGATTTTCAAAATGAATTTTTTAAGGATAAATATGAAATTGACTTTAAAAAAGAATTCTCGAAAACAAATTCGGATATAGAATTTGATTTCGAGAAGCAAGGTTCCATTAAATATATGTTCTTAGAAGATGTAGATAATCTAATTGCTTTAAATACTATTATTCACCAGAATTCTGTTTTAAGAAATATTCAACCAAATGATATAACGATTCTATCAAATACGATTAATTTACTTAGAGAATTTGACAGATTTTATAGGTATTCTACTAATGAGAAAACTAATACTATGTTTGAAACTTGGGAGTTAATTTATAGAATAGGTATTAATAAATTAAAGAATGAAAAATGGATTCTCGATTTTTATAAATTGCTAAAAAGAGATAATGATTATAATTCTACAAAAGCAAATAATCAAATAAGTGTTTTATTCACCTTATATGATTTGTATTTAAAATATCCAGAAATATTTGAAGATAAATTGATTTTATGGAGTAAGAAATTTAATACAAGTAAACAAGAATTGATTTCATTTTTTAATAAATTTAGTGAAGAGATTTCATTATTTAGAGAATCTATTCATACTTCAAAAATCTCAAAAAATCTTAAAGCGATTAGAGATAATAAAAAAATAAACTTTTATTTAAATAGTGGAACAGTTAAGATGTCTACTATTCATAGTTTTAAAGGATGGGAGTGCAAAAATATTTTCTTAATTATTGAAAATTTAGATATTGAGAATTTTGAAGAATTAATTTATACAGGAATCACAAGATGTAAAGAAAATCTTTTTATTATAAATTTTGGTAATAAGGATTTTCATAGAAAAATAAAAACTATAATAATATAATATTTACCATTTCAATAATGATGTATTCTTTTAGGTATTAATTAATATTCAACTTATATCTAACAGAACGTCCTGCACCTTCAGTTATCAATACACTTTTTTCAACCAAATCTTGTAAATCACGTGTTGCAGTAGCTTTAGAAGTTTTGGTAATAGATATGTATTTCTTTGCTGACATTCCACCTTCAAATCCTTCTGCTCCTTTATCTAACATTTTTATAATGACTTTTAGTTGACGCTCGTTTAAAAGAGGTTTTGTTTGATCTAAAAACTTTGTTTTATTTAATGTGAAATTCGTTATTTTCTTTGCTTGAATTTGCGCATCAAGAATAGTTGTAGAAAAATACAAAATCCAATCTGTAATTTCTAATGTTTGCTGAGAATCTTTCAACGCTTCGTAATAATTCTTTTTATCCTTTTCAATCGTACTTGATAAACTCATGATTAACGGACGATTAAAACTTTCTGCTAAACATTTTTCTGCAATAGCACGTCCAATTCGTCCATTACCATCTTCAAAAGGGTGAATTGATTCAAAATATAAATGAGCAATGGAAGTTTTAATCAACGCATTTTTAATATCGATTGGTTCTACTTTGAATTCATTGTACCAATTGACAAAATTTTGCATTTCTGTAAGAACTAAATTTGAAGAAGGTGCTTGATAATGTATTTTTTCTCGACCATAAGCTCCCGAAACAATAACCATTGGTTCTTCGCCAATTCTATAATTTCCTGCATTAATAGAATTTGAATTTTCAAATAATATTTTATGCCATTCCTTTATTAAATCTTCAGTTAGTTCAGTTCTAAAATTATTTCGAACATCAACCATTAACTCTCCAATACCACGAGCATTTTTATCTTTTATATGACTAATAGAAGAATGAATTCCAATTTTATTTTTGATTGAAGACATTACGTCCTGACGACTATAAAATTCGCCTTCAATCTCAGAAGTTTTAATGGCTTCATCAATCATAAATTGAATAATCGTTTCTTGTTTGATATCTTCGGGTAAAGTATCAATCATTCCCTTTAATTCGCCTATTTCTAAAGCAAATTTCATAACAATTTGATCGATTACAGAAGAATTATACTCAAATTTTGCCCAATTTTTATATTGCCAATTGTATTTCATGAGCCGATTATTTAATCTAATTGGCTCAAATATAATAAAAATATGAGCCGATTAATAAATTTATTTAGCTCATTAAGTTCATTAACATCAATTAAACATTTTATTCACTATTTTACTTCATCTTTCTTAGCCCAATTCTAAATAAGAAAATCATCATTCTTATAAAATAGATTTGACTTTTAAAACGTATAATTATGAGTCAAATACAGATTTTGTTGGTTTATAATTGAAAGAATAAACTCAATAAAAATGAAGAATCATTAATTCAGATTTGCTGTTATCAGAATGGAAAGAGAACATATTTTTCAACAGGTCAATTATGTTTAATAAAGTTATAATGTTAATAAACCATAAATTATTTCATTTTTAATCAAATTAAGGATGTAAATATTATAATAAAAATACAAAATTATTATATTGTAATTGAATATGTTGTAAATAATCTTAAAAATATTTATTTTTAAGTAGTGTTTTATTTGTTAAACTTTATATATTTGCACCCACGAGAAAAGAAATTGATCTTTTACTCTGGGTCCTATAACTCAGTTGGTTAGAGTAGCTGACTCATAATCAGCAAGTCGTTGGTTCGAGCCCAACTGGGACCACAAAAGCACCTTTTTAAAGGTGCTTTTTTTATGTCTATAATTTTTAATTTTATTTATAATTTATTGTAAATAAAGTTTTTATGTTTTTTTTTAGTAAGCTTGAAAGACTTTCTTCAATAAGGTAATCCCAATTTATTTTTTTATTTCATTTAACGATGAGCCGATTATTTTGATTAATTGGCTCAAAAAAGTATGAATTATGAGCCGATTAGTAGTTTTTGAGGTTTCAGATATATGTATTTTACGATGTGAATGAGACTAAGACTAAGACAAAGACTAAGGCTAAGGCTAAGACTAAGGATGCGGTTCTGAAACGAGTTCCTTTAGATTTGAAAAT